>JAUWFP010000135.1 GCA_030606845.1 Anaerolineales bacterium
CTTTCGCTCGGCATGGTTATCGAGAACCTGCCCCCGGGCTGGCATCTGGCCTATCTCATCTTCGTTGTGATCGGCTTCCTCGCCATCGTGCTCACGCGCTTTCTCGTCCCCGAACGTACAGCGACGATCGTTCTGGCCTTCGTGCACGGGGTCGCGGGCTTGTTGATCTTCGGCCTGCCCATCGCCCTCGTGCTGCAGGGCGTAAAACCACCGATGTATCTCTTCATGAGCGTGGGCGGGGCGCTGATTGGGATCGGCGGCATGCTGCTCGCTTTTTTGAAGGCCGGCAAACCCATCCTCTCCGCCGAGAAAATCTTTACCCTCCTTCCCTGGATCCTGCTCCTGATGAGCGCGGCATTCGTGCTCGGACTGGGCGCTTAAGCTTTGTCTCGCCTCGAACGTTTTAAGCCAGCTGCGGAGAAGCCGTGGCTTATCGGTACAGCCGGCATGATGTGGAGCGGTGTTGGTTTAATACTGTGCAACCTGGCCTATGGTTGGCTGCTGCCCGTTGGATTCCCTCAGGTTTTATGGATGACGTTTGCTGGTGTCTTGCTCGCTTCAGCCATCTACTACTTCGGTTTCAGCAAGCTCGCCAAGAAGAACATCCAGCGAATCACCGACATGGCCGGGGATAAGATCTGCATATTCGCCTTTCAAGAATGGACGAGCTATCCTCTCATTGTCGTTATGGTTGGATTGGGACTCTCGCTCCGAAATTTATTACCCATACCAAAACCCTATCTGGCGATCCTATATATCGGCATTGGCGGCGGTTTGTTCCTGTCTAGTCTGTGCTACTACAAACATCTTCTGCGCCTCCCACACCACGTTAGCTCTTCCTAAAAGTACATTTTCCTGCTCTCCCCTGACTTATTCGGGTGACCAAGCCGACATTAAGTCACACAGCTGCACCCGAATCCCGCATAGATGAGACAATCAATACTTGACTCTCGGCAAATACACACACCACAGTTTGTGATAAGCTGAACAAGTGGAGGGTATGTACCCTAAACACGTATTATCCGTGTGTAATTTGTTGCGAGCATTCCGAAACAGGGAATGAAAAATCCTCCATTCAGGAGTGTTGTCTCACTCTTGGTTTTTCGGTTGGAGGAGAGATCTCATAAAACCGCTGTTTACCTCGGTTAATTGAGTTCTTGCTCTGACCAAACAAAATCGCGCTATTAAGCGCAAATGAAAAAGGAGGGCGAAGAAAAAAAGTAGAGCTATGCAACAAAAGCCTTACATTAATAACAAACCGGTTTTTACTAAATTACGAAGAGGAAAAGAGGAGAATGCAATGCTCAAGAAACCAACGTTTTCTCTCGTCGTAATTGGCGCTTTGCTCTTGTTGGTGCTGGCTGCCGGTGCTTGTGCACCTGCTGCAACACCAGAGCCAACAGCAGTCCCGCCAACCGACGTACCGCCGCCAACAGCGACGCCAATGCCTGACCAATCCGAATTCATCACCGCCGTGGAAGGCAATATGCACAATACGTACGACCTTGGTCATGGACCGAACACCTGGTGCACTCGCTGTCACTCCCCCCAGAACTGGGATCCGGAAGCTTTCCAAGGGCCGCCACCAGCCTGCTTCACGTGCAAATTCGCACATGAAGAAGAGATGAGGGTTGCCGAAGGGAATCCTTTCGTACCCGAAGAGGAGTGGGTCGGTGTGCCATGCGAAACCTGTCACCATGTTGACGAAAATGGAATCGTCACTCCCGGGATCGCCTGGCTCAATCCCATCACGATGGATTACGTTGAAGTTAGCTCTTCAACAGCGTTGTGTGAGAAGTGCCACGTAACCACCAACGGCAACGCCTTCGGCTCTGCTGTTGATCATAAGATTACGCTTGGTGGAAGCGCCCACCTCAACTATGGTGGTTTTATCGGGGAAGTGGCCCCGCCATCCTACTGCGCAGACTGCCATGACCCACACACGCTCAAACCAGCACAGTGTGTAGATTGCCACGAAGATGTGACAACTTCAGACACGCACATGATGGGTTACAACGCCATCATGCTGGATAAGCTGACCTGCATGGCTTGTCACGATGCCTCCGGTTTGGATGTAGGACCTCCTCCGGATGATGATGGTGGTAAATGGGTAACCCAGGAAACCACCGTTGGCCGCAGTGGCCCCGTGACAGAGTTTGTGCTCTCTCACAGCATCGTTTATGAAGTCGCCTGCGATCGCTGCCACTTCGTCGACAACGTGCATGAACTGCCCGTGTTAAC
Organism: Anaerolineales bacterium; assembly: GCA_030606845.1. Taxonomy (GTDB): domain Bacteria; phylum Chloroflexota; class Anaerolineae; order Anaerolineales; family E44-bin32; genus E44-bin32. The sequence goes on from JAUWFP010000135.1 coordinate 2,242, forward strand.
CGCAGATGGTGAAGTTCCAGAACCGCCCGCGGACGAATAGCCAAATCAGATCGCGCATCGTAATAAGCCGTTTTCCTGGCTGACAATTGCGCCGGGAAAGTGAAGGTAAACGGTATCCTGTGGGGTGAGGAGACTCCTCACCCCACAGGTATATAATCTAGAATCTAAGGACCGTGGGTTTCAAAAAATGGATAGAAGAATATCTCTCTTTTCAAAATTTTCTGACCGGGGCCAGAACTCTCGTGGTCTCAATGCTCAGGCGATGACCAAACTCTTCACCCAATGTTTGATTCTATTATTCCTGATCGCCGGATTAGCAGCCTGCCAGTCTTCTGATTCTCCTACAGATTCGTCGCCTGACGCCCAGGCCACACAACCATCTTGGGGTGGAGAATCAACAGGCGAAGACCCTGTAGACGAACAGGAGCCACCCTCCGCGGGCGAAATCGAACAAGCCTGGCAGTCCAGCCCTCATGCGGATACGTATGTTGAAGGGGACAACAACGTTTGCGCTCGCTGCCATGCACCCGCCGCCTTCGTTCCATCCATAGACGACATCGCGGAATCGTGTTTGGTTTGTAAATTCGAGATAGCTCCCCCGCCTGCCACCATCGCTCAGGAAGAGTGGACCAATATCCAATGTAATGTTTGCCATCTTGTCAATAAAAATGACGAGGTTGAGCCTGAATACGCCTGGCTTTTGTTCCTGCTAATCAATGAATATGAGCAGGTGGATTCGTCCACAGAATTGTGCGGAAAGTGCCACAATGATCCTGATCTCAATCAGCCCGGTCATACGGCTGTTGTCGTAGGCGGAGCACATGCGGAGTATTCCTGCACAGACTGCCACGATGCCCACAGCACTACAGCATCATGCGGCGCTGCTGGATGCCACGACGACATGGGCGCGGACATTCCCGGGCACGACGAAGCGCACGAGTCGGTATCCTGCGTGGCTTGCCACGACGCCGACGATATGGCGATCGGCCCAGACGAGGATCTAGGTACGTGGATCACATTCCTGCCTCCTGATTCGGAAGGGGTTTCCTACCCGTTCACTTCTCACAACACTCAACTGGAGGCCAGTTGTGACCGCTGCCACTATCCCAATAACCCCTGGGGCTTTTCGGAGGATGTTGAGTAGCGATTAGAGGACACAAGCCCTCGGTAAGCCACTATGGACGGCGGAAAACAACTTTCATCCCGGGTTCAATCTCGGGGGATTGCCGCTCACGCCAGGAGTCTGAAGCCTCTGACGCAGCCCATCAACAGTGGAATTCCAAGCGGTCTTCGCAAATAGACCGTTCATAACAAACCAAGTATCATCGATGCACACAGGAGAAAAGAGATGAGAACCTCAACCGGAAAAACCCTTAGAATCATCGCCATCATCTTTATGGGCCTCACCGCGGCGATGAATATCCTCAGCGGCGTCGGCACCAGCTGCGCCGCGTTCTTAACCAAGCAATACCCACCGTTCTGGGACATACTGGTAGCAGAACTCCAGTGGTTGTGGCAGTCCTTCGTCTTTATAACCCTTCTGGTCGGTCTTGCCGGGATCTGGTCAGTTGTTCAACTCGTGCGTGGCAAGAGCAACGCCTACCGCAACGCCATAATCCTGTTGATCCTGGGAACGATAGTGAATGGAATCCACGTATATTATTCCCAGATCATACTCGGAAGCGTAATCCCTATAGCCATCACCCTCCTGACCAACGTCATCACCCTGGTGCTTTTCATCATTTTTGGGACACCCGGGTTGCGCGATCAGATCAGGTTCGATGGTGAGGGCGATCCCATATCTGGGGCGACCGCCAGCGGTCTAACGGCCATCCTCGTTGGGATGATCCTCCTATCGACTTCGTCCTGGGCCGGACCCTCGCATACATTTGACGGGGTGAACCTGGTCCATGTCCTGCGCATACCCCTCCTCGCCGGAGGCTCCATCTTAACGCTGGGCGGTCTGGCCACATTACTGTGGACCGCGCTGGATATTTCCTTCCCAAGGGCGATACAGCGCTCTGCAGAGGATAAAAAGTAATAACGCCAGACAGAAACCGCTATCTGACACAGCTACACTTTCACAAGGATCAACCCCCGCCCGCGCTTGTCCATAATAAACAGCAAAGGGTGGGGGTTGCTTTATTTATCTGACCCCATGATGCATCCTGCGTACAAATTCTTCAAGCGCTGGAGATCAGGCCAGCGATCCGGAAATCTGCCGGCATCTACGCCGGTTGACTGTTTGGACTCTATCGCCGCCACGTAGTAGCAGCCATGGTGAATTCGATTACAGGTCTGTTGGATAGCGGTTAAAGCTGGCTCTGTAAAGCGAGCTGTCAATCATGTTTAGATGATCGTCCACCGCCCAGATTGAATAAACTCAGCAACGCGAAAGCCCCCGCCCCAAAAAAACCGATCAGCGCTGGCCCGATCAATCCCATCTGCAACGCGGCCAGCGTGTTTCCGGCCACAGAGCTGGCATAAAAACCAGAAGCGAGCATCAGGAAGCTTTGATCGGATGTTTCACGCACCTTATGCGCCTGACGCCCCGATAGCCATTGATAAAGGATGAAGATGGTGAATGTCGTGACCAACCAACCCAGATAATTATGCAGCGGCACACCAAAATATGTGCCGTCGACCTCCCACACCCAGTGTCCCATCTTCACCATAATTGGATCTATCACCAGGTCCCAGGCCGTCATGACCACCGCGGCCAGAGCGGCAACGCGCACGCCGCGCCATTGGGCTTCTGCTGATCGGTGACCGATGATAGTTTCGGCGATCACGAGCGATGGATAGCTAACCATGAACCACGCAAACGGGATTAAGTAGGGAACCAGGCCCAGGAAGAGAGGGCCAAGCTGGTCCGTGTAGTGATAAGGACCATAAATCCACCCTGTGGCTACCCCGACGCTTTCGAAGAACAGGCTCACAGTGTAGGTCAAGGCTAACAGGATTAAAGTATTGCGCCAGCCGATGTAGGTCAATGCATGGGTGATAGCAAAAGCTGTGGCGATCAATGTGAGTAAGGGGACGAAGTGCCCGTGCACTCTCGGAAAGCCGAGCAGTGGTCCGAGGCTGGCGTATGCGGTAAATGCAGCGTAGAGAACAAGCAAGCTTATCGCCGCAATTCGTAGTGGGCGCATTCTCAAACCGCTCTTTCTATAACATTTCAACCCGTCAAACTACGTTCGTTCACACGACCCATCACGCCTGCTCCGCTTCGATCTCATCCAACAGTGCCTCATCCTGCCGCAGGCTGCGAAAGCGCAAGATGATGTTGACAATGTAGAGACCGATGGTCCCGAGGATTACGGCATAGCCGGCGATCATATAATTCAAGGTGTCCGCTGGGGGTTCCTGAAACATCATGGTTTCTACTCCTGTTGCCTTCCCGGTACAGTTCTGGTCCTCATTTGCCTCGATGGCTATACGCGTTGGTTTCTGGTTTTCTCAGGACGAGATGGCGGTCAACTTGCGCTCCTCAATCTTCTCCATCTGCTGCTGCAACCGCAGGCGATGCCAGACCAAGGTGATATAGATCAGTGTGAATGTGAATAGGCTGAAGAAGAATGCCACGCGCATATCCGCGGTCATATTGAAGGCGCCCGCCGCGGTGGGATCTGAGCTGCCAACCACAATGGGGTGGATTGTGCGAAAGATGCGGATCGAGAGGAAAGTCAGAGGTACGCTTATGAAGCCCACGATGCCATAGACTGCGCCAAAGCGGGCGCGCCGGTCGGGGTCTTCAATCCCCTGCCGCAGCATGATGTAGGCGATATAAATCAACAACATGATCGTCGCCGTTACGAGGCGTGGATCCCAGGTCCACCAGGTATTCCAGATCGGCCGAGCCCAGATCGAGCCTGTCACGATATTAATAAAAGTGAAGACAATGCCAATCTCGACCGACGATACGGCGATCCGATCCCAGCGCTGTTCTCCGCGAGCTAGATAAATCGCCCCCGCGATAGCTGTGACGAGAAACGCAAGCGCTCCCGCCCATCCTGCGGCGACGTGAAAATAGAACACCCGTTGTACATCGCCCATGATCGCCTCTTGAGGCGCCCAGATGAGCACGAGGTACAAGGCGACTACGAACACTGC
>JAUWFP010000157.1 GCA_030606845.1 Anaerolineales bacterium
GGCTTGCTGGCTGTCGTCGAATTCTTCAACATCACCTGCTTTAAGGTAATCTTTTACCTGGTCCATCCGCAGTGGTGCAGTGGTCCCTCGCGGTTCTGATGGAGGTGGTAAAGGTTTGCCCTGCTGGAGAAAGCGCAGCGCCCGAGCGGCTTCCTTCTCGCCGGGGATCAGGCGCAGAGCGCGCTCAGCGGCATCCTTGGCGCGATCTACCTTACCGTCCGTTTGGAGGATCGAGGCAACTGCGAGATATTCGTAGACCGCCTCTCGCTTGCGACCCAATCGTTCGAAGGTCATGGCCAATTTGGTCCGCGTATTGAGGTCACCGGGAACCATCCGGGCGATCTGGGACCAGTTATCGATGGCCTTATCCGCGTCTCGACGCTTGAGGTGCAGCTCAGCCGCGGCGGTCCGCTGGGCGACAGCGCTGTCGATTTGATTCATGAGTTCGAGAATTTCGGATGTTTTTTCTACGGGTACGGGGTCATCCGGGGCTAATTTCGCTGCGTGTTGATAGACTTCGAGCGCTTCTTGGTATTTCTCCGACTCTAAGAGCGCCAGCCCGAGACTCGTCAAGGCCCCAGGATTGTCGGCTTTCAGTGCGAGCGCCTTGCGGTAATACTCGATCGCTCGGTCCCATTGGAGATCCCAAGCTGCTGAGTGCCCAAGGCGCATGGATTCTTCGAAGAGTTCTTGGCGTTCTGTCATGCCCATACTTTTTATTAAAATAGGTTAGAGAGGCGAGTATAGCACAAGTTGGAAGCGGTCGCCGTTCAGATTGTCAGGCATAAACAGCCAGCTTGAAAGTTTACAATTTGAGATGATATGGAAGCTGACCTGCGCTCATAGCGGCTGCATGTCTGCCCAATTCGACCCTGCTTTTGCATCCGTCTTTAATGGCACGACAAGACGATAAGCATCCTGCATGACATTCTGAACGATGGCGGTGGTTTGCTCAATCTCACCTTCAGGACATTCAAGCACAAGCTCATCATGCACCTGCAGCAGCATGCGGGCTGAGAGATCGGCGCTTGCTAATTGTTCGGGCAGGTTGAGCATCGCCAGTTTGATGATGTCAGCGGCCGTACCCTGGATGGGTGCGTTTATAGCTTCGCGGTTCGCCCGGGAGCGGTCCATCTCAGAGACAGCGGCGCCGCTCACCAATTGCGGGAAGTACCGTCGCCGGCCTAGAAGGGTAGTGACATAACCTTTCTCGACGACTTCTTCTCGAATGCTGTCCAGGTAGCTTTTTACTCCCGGGAAGCGTTCAAAGTATGCACTAACGAAGTTTTCAGCTTCAGCCAGGGTGAGATCTGTGGTTCGTGTTAATCCAAAGGGGCTCATACCGTAGATCAAACCGAAATTGACAGCTTTGGCGTGGCGACGCATGGCCGAGGTAACGTCCTCGATACTGGTCCCGTAAATCGCCGCTGCCGTCGTTGCGTGGATATCCTGATCATCTTGGAATGCTTCAATCATCGCCTCGTCCTCTGCGATGTGAGCGACGATGCGTAATTCAATCTGGGAGTAGTCCACACTAAGTAGTAAATGACCGGCGGCGGGGATGAATGCGCGGCGAATCTCCCTGCCGAGATCTGTCCGTATTGGGATATTCTGGAGGTTGGGGTTAGACGATGCCAGGCGGCCCGTCACCGATCCGGTTTGGTTGTAGGAAGTGTGCACCCGGTTTGTCTCTGGATTCACCTGTTGGGGGAATGAATCCGCATACGTCGACTTGAGTTTGGCGATTTCGCGCTGCTTGAGGATTAATTCTATGATGGGGTGGGCTTCTCTCAGTTCATTCAGCACCGCAGCCGCTGTGGAATAATGTCCAGAAGCAGTTCGGCGGGTGCGGCCAGGAGGTTCTAATCCCAGCTCTTCGAATAACACAGTCGAGAGTTGCTGCGTTGAGTTGATGTTGAAACCATGACCGACAATTTCATAGATCTGCTGTTCGAGGGTCTCTAGTTGGGTTGCCATGTTTTCAGAGAGGCCAACTAGGAAATCGGTGTCCAGCGAGATCCCGGCCAGTTCCATGTCGGCAAGGATGGGGATGAAAGGCATCTCCACTTCTTCGAAGACCGACATCTGGCTCTTTTCTTCTAATTCACGTTTCAACTCGGGCTTCAAGCGGAGGCAGATCTCAGCATCGGCGATAGCGTATGGGGCAACTTCTGCAATGGGAACATCGGCCATCGATTTCTGCCCACGGCCGCTGCCGATCAATTCTTTAATCTCCATCATCTGGATGCCCAAACGAACCCAGGCTAAATTTTTCAAACCCAGATTGCGAGAGGATGGATCGCAGAGCCACTCGGCGATCATCGTGTCGAACGACAAAGGTTCAACGATCAAGCCGTTCCGGGCAAGGATGGTGAAATCATATTTAAGGTTGTGTCCAATTTTTGGAATCTTGGCATCCGTTAGAGACTCGCCCAGCGCCTGGATGACGTCTTCAAGAATAAGCTGCGGACCACCGGCGTACAGCGGATTGTGACCTATGGGCAGGTAATAGCCTTCTTCCGGTTTCAACGCCAAGGATATGCCCACAAGGTCTGCAGTCATTGGGTCAGTGCCTGTGGTTTCGGTGTCGAAGGCGATCTGCTTGGCAGTTCGCAGTTCAGCTTTTAAGCGGGCGAGGGCTTCAAGAGAATCAACCACAGTGGTCTGGATAAGGCTTTTTACCGGTACGGTTGCATTTGAGGTGAACATGTTGAGCTGTCCAGCCTCGACGGGTCCTGTCCCCCCGGGGATTCTGTCTACGAGAGTGCGAAACTCCAGCTCGCGAAAAAGGTTCAATACTCCCTCACGGTTGTATCCAGCAGCCCGGCAAGCATCCAGGTTAAATTCAATCGGGACGTCGGTGACGATCTCGCCCAACTTGCGACTGAGATAAGCCATCTCCCGGTTCTCTTCCAGCTTCGACTGAAAACGCTTCGGTATGTCTTCGAGATGTTCGTAGATTCCATCCAGGTCATCGAATTCTTGCAAGAGTTTGACAGATGTTTTCTCGCCGATCCCGCGCACACCGGGGATGTTGTCACTTGAATCTCCCACCATGGCTTTATGATCCACCAGCTGGGATGGTTCCAGGTTATACCGGGCTCTCACTTGCTTGGGCCCATAATCCAACGCCTCAGAAAGTTTTTTTCCGGCCAAGCGTATTAAGACATTATCGTCAACAAGTTGGAGGAGATCGCGGTCGCCAGTGAGGATGATGACCTCTACCCCTTCGTTGGATGCCAGGCGCGCAACGGTGCCGAGCACGTCATCCGCTTCGTATCCCTCGGCCTCAAAAATCGGGATCCCGAAGGTGTTCACCACTTCGCGAATACGATCGATCTGCAGGCGTAGATCGTCGGGCATTTTTTCGCGAGTTGCTTTGTACTCCGGGTAGATGTCATCTCGAAATGTTTTGCCAGTATCAAAAGAAACTGCGAGATATTCTGGGGATTCACTCTCGAGCAAGCGGAGTAAAACGGACGTAAAGCCATATGTCCCAGCGGTGGGTTCCCCCGATTTTGTGATCCAGCGCGAACCTCCGCCCACGCCTGTCAGCGCGAAGTAGGTTCGATAGGCAAGAGCGTGGCCGTCTATAAGAAAGAGGCGTGGCTTAGAGGACATAGGGTCTCCAGGATAAGCTCATTTTAGTGATTGTAGCATTATATATCTGCTGCAATGGATCCATTCAAAGCAAGTGCCAACTGGACAATAGATAACGCCTGGCTCATCACCAGGCGTTAAAGTTATGGGTTCTCGGGGTCAGACTGTTTCACCGTCGAATATGCGGGAAAAGCCAGAACGCCGCATCATCATCAGGTGAACCATTGGCTGTTACTGCTAGAACGAACTCGACTGATTTTCCGGCCAAGAAACTTAAGTCGACATCAAGGAATCGAATATTGCCATCGTAGGTCTCAGTCCACGAATCGATGTTCTGCAGTGGACCGCCGTCTGCTCGATAATTCAGTTGAAATTTCACGTTACAGTTGGGGCTGTTGTGGAGACAACCGACGATGGTCTTGAATTGGTCTCCTGACTGAACGATGAAAGCCGGGAATTTGCCCGTAATCACGCCAGTGTTGGCCCATTGTGGAAAAGTGAGTAGTGCGGGCTCATTTTCGGTCCGACCATCTTCCAGTTTTGGCTCGTCAATTTTAGCAACGAAACCGTCGTTCGATAATGAACCCGGACAGGGGAGCACGCCTGCAGCGCTGCGCCATTCGGCCGAGCAGTAGTTGGCGACGAAGTCATATGCAATCGTTTCGCCGACGCCCGGGGTTTTGATCTCAACGTAGAAAGCGACGTCCCCAGTACCGCCGATCCCAAAAACCACACCGCTGTCTGAGCGGAGCTTCCAATTCCCTATAAACGCCCCACCTTCATTTGGGGCTGTGAGATCCACAGAGATATCTACCGTCTGATTGGGTGCAACGCTGCCGACAAGCGGCTTCGAAGCAGGACCGCCCATAGAATCGCCGGAATCGAAGACGAGCGCATAGCTGGAATTCCATGTGCAAGACCCTGTGTTGCGCAAGCGCCAGGTCTTTGTGAATGCCTCTCCCTGTGCGAGTTCGGTCCCGTCTGGGATGGTTACATCGGATACAAAAGCGGCGCGGTTGCAGGGCACTTCTGTCGTTGTGGGAATAGGCGTATTCGTGTTCGTTGGCGATGCCGAAAGTTCGGTCGCTGTCGCAGGAGGAGGCGTAAGGGCGATGGTTGGCGGAGGTTCCTGCGTTTCACCTGCAGAATCCGTCAGTCGAGCCTCAACCGTTTGGGCGGCATAAGTGGGGAGCGGATCCGGAGTGGAAGCTGCCCCGGGAAGGTTGCAGGCGATCGCACCGAGGATCAATACTGCGCAAAAGAGTAAAGGGCGTTTCATCAAATACCTTCCTTACGAATCGACCGTTCGAATGAAATGAGTCTTTATTACATATTTCACTTTCTACCCAGCATGCTACAGCGCACTCGCCTGCGGGTCAAGTGGGATCTAGCGGTACGATGCGCGTTGGATTAGATCCAGAGCGAGTGTATACAACTTAATGGTACATGAATTAGGGCAGGTAAAGTTTTGAATAGCCTCAGCCGTCTAACACTGGTGCGCCGATCATGCTCCACGGACCAGCCCACTCGATTTTCACTTTGACGAGCTCACCGAGGAGATCCACTTCGGATTCAAAGAAAACCAACTTGTTTGTGCGCGTCCGCCATTTCCAGCGAGCATCACGTTTCTCCTCGACAAGAACCTCCTCCGTGTTTCCAACGAAGCGGGCGTTTATCCGCTCTGCGATCTTCGCCTGCAAATCCTCCAGCGCCCGAAATCGGCTCATTTTTTCTTCAGCGGAGATGTCGTCTTGCATGCGCCGTGCGGAAACGGTCTGTGGTCGGGGGGAGTATCGCGCCAGATGGGCAACGTCTAATGCGAGTTCTTCTAAAAGATCGTACGATCTCTGGAATTGTGATTCTGTCTCACCCGGGAATCCAACGATGATGTCTGTGGCGATTGAAACTCCGGGGATGGTCTCTCTGATTTTATGGATGAGGTGACGGTAATCGTCGGAGGTGTAACCGCGGTGCATGCGGTCGAGAATTTCGTCGTCGCCAGATTGAATCGGGACCTCAATATGTTCGCAAACCTTGGGAAGCGAGGCTATAGCTTTAAT
>JAUWFP010000066.1 GCA_030606845.1 Anaerolineales bacterium
ATGGAAGCATCAACCCCCCCACCAACATAGAGGGGAGATAGATGAGCTGCGACCACATCACCGTCATGCGTGTGCTGGACGAGAGCACGCCAATCAACACACTCATACCTGCAGAAGCGAAAGCCATCACAGCGAATGTAATCAGATAATTGAGCCAATTTACTGGCGCCGGGGCATCAAAAAGCAGTGGAGCGGTGACCGTGATGATTGCCGCCACAATGACCAGATGCAACACAGTGGTTAAAGCTGGAATGGTCAAAATAGAACTTGCCGGTACCCCGTTGATCTTATAGGAGCGATAGATGCCATCTTCCCGAGCTTTGACGAGAGGATCAGGAATGCCAAGAAGCGTAGCCGATAGAATGGCAAAGGTGACCATGGCCGGAATAAGGAACTCGAGGAACATCGGGTTGATCCCAGGCATGATAGAAGCCATCATAAAATAGAACCCCAACGGCAGTAGGTAATTCACTAAAAGGAGCTGCTTATCTCGTATTCCAGCCCGGAACTCAAAGGAGAAGTGGTTGATGAATGCAGTCATCGGTCACCTCCAGGGGATGTTATTTCAAGAAAACGATCTTCAAGCGAAGGGCGCTCAACACGCAAGTCGATCAATGTATCCTTCTGGGTTTCGATGTGAGAAATAATCGCGGCGAGCGTAGATCCGATGTCCGTGCTGAAGTAGATGCTGTATTCATCCTTGGACCCTTGCTGGCTTACAGCCGGGAAAGAGACCCCTGGAGCGGAAAGGCTTGAGCTTTGCGTGCGGACCGAAACTTTTGTTAACCCTGCCCCTTCTGCGGTGATCTCGATGGGAGTGCCGGTGGTTGCGATCTGGCCTCTCAGCAGGATGGCGATCCGATCCGCCATCTCTTCCGCTTCAGCCATGTCATGTGTGGCAAGAATGATGGTCGTGCCAGCTTTTTGCTGCTCACGCATGATCTCGTGCAGTTCGACGCGTGTGGCGACATCCAACCCGGCGGTCGGCTCGTCCAGAAAGAGCACAGCAGGGTCATGCGCGAGTGCCAGGGCAAGTGAAAGCCGCCGTTGTTGGCCGGTGGAGAGTTGGTGGTACTGTGCATCCCTCTTCTCCGCTAAACCCAGGCGATCCAAAAGGTCATACCGAGCATCCACGCCATGATAGGCGCAGAAAAACTTCATCGCCTCATTGACGGTGATACTCTCCGGCAGACCTGAGGCCTGCAGCTGCACGCCAATCACATTTCGGAGCTTTCGCGGCTCACGGGTTGGGTCAACTCCCGCCACTCGTAGCGAACCGTTATTCGGTGAGCGTAAACCTTCCAGGCTCTCCAATGTGCTTGTTTTTCCAGCGCCATTGGGGCCGAGAAGACCAAAGATCTCGCCTTTATTTACTTCAAAACTGATGCCATCTACGGCGATGAAATCGCCATAGGTTTTGCGAAAATCTCTCACTTCAATGACTGGATTTTCCATATTGGAATAACTCCTCCTGTATCGCCTTACCTATGCTTATAAAAACTCGATCACCCAGTCTCGATAGGCGATTGTCAAGTTTCTCACACTAGAAATTTATTGCCAAGTGTAAAACAAACCTCTGTAAAATTAGCAGCGTGTTCTCAGCTGTTTAATCGATGCAATTTGCGTCCGGAGACTACCATTTTGGCAGCTACGTTTTTTGGATTCTTTTACACACCAGCGGCGGTTAACCCGCCAAGGTTGTGCCTAGATACGTATTTAGGCGGAAACTGGTTCGACTTTGCAGAGCTCTCTGAAGTTGCAATACTCACAGAACCGTCGATTGCTGGCTTGAGGAAAAACCGATTTTTCTTTGGGGATGTTCTTTTCCACATCCTTGCAGTAGGCGGACATCTCTTGTGTCTCAACCCTCACCCTCTGTGCAAATTCCCCAACATCTTTCTGCTCAAGGCGCAGTTCCATCTCGAGATAATCAGGAGAGAGGTAGGCAATGATCGGTCGAATCACCTGTGGATCTGTTTCGAAATGGAAGGATGCCCAGGCTGCATAGCCGATCAGCTGCGCGCCGTGCTTGTCTTCATCCTGTTTGCCCGTCTTCCAATCGATGACAAAGAGTTCCTGCTGCACCGGAAGGAGAAAATCCACTTTGCAATAGGCCTTCAACCCATCAATACGTGTCTCACCAAAACCTGGCGGCTCGATGAGCCAGCGATCGTAATGTTGCAGCGTTGGGTCGCAGAGCCATTGGAAACGCTCGCTTCCAAGCAGGTTCTCGAGTGAGTTCTTCACCTTTGGGAAGACATCATCGAGGCTGATCTCCTCCCTTTCAGCGTAATAGACTTCCGAAAACCGCTTCGATTTGCAGCGACCTTGGGCGATATCCTGTGCATATTCAAAGAGACGATCCGTATCTACCGCATCCTGTGTGAGTGCGAGGCGCCGGAGCAGAACGCGGATGATGTCGTGGGCAATTGCGCCGATTTCGAGCGGGATGGTTGTTAATTCTTTGAGCGCCTCGATCCTGACCCTCGGGAACTCGGGGTCGTACTTAGCGTAATATTGGTAGTAGTATTTGCGCTTACATATCGAGAACACGTTGTAGCGGGTCATGGACCAACCCAGGATCGGCGTGTAACCAAAACGTTTCAATTCCATCATCTACACTCTTTCCCGAAAAAGCAGATTAGATCGGACTGTTCTGGTCCTGCTGTTTATCTTTTCGAGACTGAAGGAGCATCAAGGTAAGAATAATTGCCCAGAGGACCATTCTAACGGTCGTTGCTTTGATGCTATCCGGGGCAACCACGTCTCGGTAAGCAATTTGCAGAACCAGCATTACAGCACTGTGGCTAACAAATGTGGCAATAGCGGCGGGCATAGCAAACTTACTACCTTTCCAAATGAGGATGGAGGTAATGAAGACGGATATTAGACCTACGATAAGGTTATAGATCGGGAGCCAATCAATCACGTAATAGTCCATGACCTTTCCCAACACAACCTGGCTGCCAGCAAAGATCGACATCGCCCCGATTGCAAACGCGATTACTGCAGCTATTTTTCTATAAATGGAACTCATTGTTTTTCTCCTGTATTTTTTTCCTCAACAAAGAGGGAATTGGAATAATAAAAGGTGTTGTTCTCCTATAAGCTAGATAGTCCTCTCCAAATCGTTTTTCAAGCTCCTTCTCTTCAACGAACCTGGTAAAGAGCAAGATGATCACCGAAAAAGCGAATACCATAACCAATGAACTGATGGAACCCAACAAAATACTGATTCCGAAAAAGAGGTTGATCAACCCAAAATACAGCGGATTACGACAATACGAATATGGCTTTTGGACAACGAGGTTTTGCGTGGCCATCAAAGGCATCGGTGTGCCTTGTCCAATCACCCTTTGTGCCCTGATAGACCACAACAGGATGATGAGACCTAGGGTGATTAAAATTCCACCAAGCACTGCTCTGGCTGCGGGGGTTAAAAATAACGGTAGCTGCAGCCAGGGATCCAAAACGAATTTGGGAATGACAAAGAGAAGAGCAGGAAAGAAAAATGAGTAAACAAAGACAGGGAGTGCTTTAGCCAAAAACCGCGTCCTGGGAGAAAGCGGAAGATTGGAAGCATCTGCTAGTTTATCTGCAAGTTTCATGTGCTCTCTCTTGTGAGACCTCTTCTGGGCTTCAAATTACTCTATCGTTGGTTGTTCAGCTTTTTTCCGGCGATTGCGCTGCCATTTAGTAAGGTAAGGGATCAGGTATAGATAAGATCCGCTGATAACCAGCATCAGCATCAAGATAGATTGCAATTGCTCTATCTGGGGCGGCAAGTGTTCAGCTCCCCCTCCGCTAAACTTTGAAATAACGGCAAGAGGAATGATGATGATCGTTGGTATGGCAATCCAACGGTGGAATCTACGAGTCCATTTGTTAAAGAATTTCTTCATTTTATATCTCCTTGTTCTTCATTCTCGATAGTTTGTACGGCTCTTTCTAGTAAAGCGAGCAGGGTCGTTCTTTCTTTTGGGGCGAGGCCTGTGAGCAGACGTTCGAACCTCTGGCAACGGAATTCGTGAGTGCGTTGATGTAATTCCTGACCTTTAGCGGTCAGAAAAAGCTGCACAGCGCGCCCATCCCGGGGATCGGGCTGGCGAGTGAGGAAACCTGCATTTTCTAATTGGCTCACACCGATGCTCACTGTGGGTTTTGAAAGTTTTAGTCCGGAAGCCATAGCTTGAATGCCGCAACCTGGGTTTGAAGCTGAGTATGTAAGGAGGGCTAATTGAGATAGAGAGATGCTGGCTTCCTTTGGTGGAGCAGTCTGTGGTCCCCACTGGCGCAGTCTGTCCATCAGAAGCAGGAATTGTTCTGCTGATTGTTCAAGATTGTTTACCATAAGCTTTGATCCTGGCTTAGAACAGCGCGGGTCAGAATTTGTCAAAGGTTCGGATTACTCTGAAGGGGACTCCTAAAGAGAAATCTAGACAGCCTCGTTTTCGCCCTTCACAGCCTTGTCCAAGATGCTCAAGAATTCGTCCAGGGGCACACGGTGAATGCGGGCGGCTGTCTTAACAGTAAGTACCTTGCCCAAGATTCTGCGTACTGAAAATCGCCCAACGCGCTGTACACCAAATATTTCCATGACATCGGCAATATCACCGTACTCATTGAGGATGTCTGAGACTCGCGTGTCTTTTGTTATTTCCATAAGTTTGCTCCTTTTGATTGAAATGATCCCTAACACCTTATCAGGTGTCACCTAAGCCGTATTTAGAAAAATTTCCAACCGTTAATCATGCAGTTTTCTCCGCACCGTTGATCCATTTAGTGAGCATAGTATTGCTCTTAGGCAAAATAAAACTGATCTTCAAAAACAGGGCCAGTATCGGGGCAAGAAAGTACATCGAAAACTTAGCGGATTCCATGGTTGTCACTACACCCAACGGGATGCCAGCAACGAGAGTCAACAGGGCTGCGAACAGACCCAGTTGCAAAGCCCATTTTTTGCGGGTCAGCAAGGCAACGACAAAGCTGCCCCACGCTATGGATGCAATCCAACTAAGACGCTGGCCAATGATAAAGAGAGTACCCCCTCCAGATAACATTTGGTCGGTAGATGCGACACCATTCATAAAAGCCATCACATACGCCATACCTGCCACCGTGCTGATGGCGATGATTTTGGGGTCAATCTGACGAACATAAGTTAGCAGGAGGAAGAAAGCAATGATATTGGGGATGAAAACGAAGGCGTATATCGGAGAGATGCCCCGACTCATGGCAGGAATTAACATGAAGAAGCTCAGCAAACTGAGCACATTGGCAACGATAGCACTGCTCCAAGCCCACTCCTCTCGCTTGATAAATCCGTATGCCGAGACTGCCCAGATCACCCCACCGATAATACCGATGTCATTAACAACCGGCATGACATATTTCGAGACACTCAGTCCGTCTTCAATGATCTCTCCACCAGCCCGACCGTCTGCCATTTCAGAGGCCATGATCGGATCGTATACCTGTAAGAAACCGGCATAGATCACAACAATGCCGAGAATCGCAACGATAATTGAGAGTACAGCACCGACTTTTGATCTCGTTTTCATGAGGTTTTCCTTTTAATGTTTTAGCGATAATTCATGATGGATTATTTAGATCACAGTCCCCATATACTTAGTTTAGCAAACTAATAATATCACCTGGTTCGGGTAGTGTCAACGCTAGAAGGCGATTGCCTACACTAGACTCCGCGTAGGAAGTGTATACTGGAGCTTAGTGAGCAGTCACGTTGTGAGATTAAGAGATCCTTATGGAAAAAATAGAGACCAGCGGAAACGCTAATAAAGACGATCGTACTCTATGGCTTGCGCGGATCACTGTCGGCGCGGTTTTTCTGATGAATGTATCCTGCGCCCTCGCCTTTATCCTGCAACCCGAGTTATATTCCCCTGGATTTGAAGTTGCTGGTGTGCCGGGGAGGATCTACGTTCAGGGCCTGGGGATTCTCTTCCTCATGTGGAATGCCACCTACCCTCTGGTGATTTTTCACCCGATCCGCTATCGAGCCTTATTCATCGTCGTCCTCATACAACAAGCGATTGGTTTTACAGGTGAAACCTGGCTTTGGTTGACGATGCCACCCGGGCATTCGCCCCTCCTGGCTACCGGGCTCAGATTCATGCTCTTCGACGGGATCGGTCTTATCGCCATGGCAGGGGCATATTGGCTTCTCATGCGCCAAAGGGCCCGCAGCCGGGGACCACGGGGAACCACCCCTCTCATTCTATAGATGCGGTTTCATAATGATGGCGAGTCTAATAGTCTTCAATTTCGTTTCATAAAAAGTAAAAGCCCCCGCAATGCAGGGGCTTTTATTTTAGGGCTTAGTTAAACTAGACAGTTACGACGTTGGCGGCTTGTAAACCCTTCTCGCCTTGTTCAACATCGAATTCCACGCGTTGGCCTTCTTCTAGATTCCGAAAGCCGTCGCCCTGGATTGCTGAGAAGTGGACAAAGACGTCCTCTCCTTCTTCACGCTCGATAAAACCGTAACCCTTGCTGCCATTGAACCATTTGACCGTACCAAGAACTCGTTCCGACATTATATATTGCCTCCTTACGGCAAAAACTGTTGAGTTGCTTGTCTCGTTCCCGGCGGTCGTAGTTCTGAACAAAATCGGCCTGAGCCGATGAAGCTCAGGCCTTGATCTTTCGACTTCCAGACAGAACTTGCATGCAACTTTCTAGCTGAAATCATATCAGTTTTAAGTGCGTTTGACTAGAGCCTTTCTTGACATCAATGATTTTACACTCCGCTCCCCATCCCCTGGTCTGTGGGACTCTTCCCCTCCTTCAACTGCACATATCTCGTCGTTATCCCATTCAAGCTTCGATCGACGATAAGTAAACCCAAACCCGATCCATTGAAATTGGACCACAAGGGAATGGTTGATAGGCAGATTCTCGAGGGATTTCGCCGTTAGAACTTCGCCTGCACCTCACCCCTGAGTACAGCGGTAAAACCTGCCAGGGCGCTTGCACTGGATATCGCTCGAAAGCCTCTCGGATCGCGCCTGGAGACCGCGCCTGGCTAGAGATCCTCGAGCGGCTGCGTGCCGAGCAGATCATCAGCGACGTCGTACGCTTCACGGATATGCGAGAGGTAGCGCTCATTCGAATGGCGCAGACGACCGCTGAGCGACTGAGCAAGGCGGTGCCAGACATTCGCAGCCAACTCGGGATAATCCGCCATGAGGACGGTAAGGGACGTGCGCGTGAAGGTGATGACCTCCGTCGGCTCCAACGCTGTGACTGTAGCCGAATGAGGGGCGTCAATAAGCAGGGAGACTTCTCCTAACGTCTCCCCCACTCCCAAGTCGATCAATTCCATAGACTCCTCAGAATCGTTACCCAGTGTGATACGAACTTTCCCCTTTGTGATGACGAAGAGCGCGTGCTCCTTCGAGCCTTCTTTGATGATAACGTCATCTTTGGCAAAAAATTCGCGCTGGCAAATGGAGAGCAGTGCCTGGATCTGATCCGGTTTGAGACCTTTGAACAACGGAATATCTCTAATCAGAAGAAGAAGTGCTTCATCATCCAATTGCTCGAATTCTGCACGCATGACTTCTGTCGCTCGCGCCACCTCCTCAAGGCGGATGTTTCCTCTCTTAATGATGGAGGAGAACGCAACGCCAAGACCACGGCTCGTAAGCCTTCGGAGCCTACGCCAGCGTCGCTGGAAGTTTAAGTAGACCTCAAATGGATTGTCGATGGGGATTGCTTTGGTCTTCGCCAGCCAGATGTTGCGAATGGTTTCTTTAGCGTCAGCCACGCGGTCTTCCGCGAGGTAGTCAAGCGCGAGGATCAGATTGGTCTTAAGGATCTTATCATCAAGCGTATCTCGCAGGAATTCACCCGGGTAGGGATCCAAATCCTCCGCCTCGACGAGCGTCATGTTCACCTCTTCGGTCTGACCGTCGATCTTTGCCTTGGAGTACAGAAGCCTAAATATGTCTTCCCGGAAGCGTTGCCACGTCGGATGTGTTTTCGAAGGTGGTCGGTGCTGGATGTAGAGCTCGTTATCGAGGAAGAAATTAAAGCCAAACATACGTGCATTCAAAACATAATCCGTGTCCTCCCCACGCGTAATGCGAGGATCGAAGGGGACAGTCCTGAAGAGTGAACGATGGATAACCATACATCCACCGAAAGCAAAAGGCGTAAGCTTTAATCTTGGTTCACCCGGGATGATTTTATCGAAAGCCTCACGCTTGCTGCCAAAGCGATCCCAATACGTCATCCAATGGATCTCTTCCGGAACGTCGTCGTAATAGGAACCTTTAGCGTTTAAGTAATATCCAGCGACGCCGTCGATCGTTTGCCCCATGAAGCGGCTGCCGATGAACTCACGTGCCTTGTAAATAAATTTGGGTTCATCAAAGAATTCATCATCGTCAATAAGGACAGCTATTTCGGCGCCAAGGACATACGGTATGAAAAGGCACATGTTGCGAATGTTGGAGTATCCTGCGAGCGAGAGGACATCGATAAGATCGTCTCGTTCTGCCTCTCTTAACACCTGGTGCATGGCATGCAAGTGGGAGTGCGAGATAACGAAGGTTTCGACGGGGGAGTCGACTTCTCGTACCAGTTCATTGACGCGATTCTCGACATCTCTCTCGATATCGGGCGCTGTTG
This sequence comes from Anaerolineales bacterium, assembly GCA_030606845.1. GTDB lineage: Bacteria > Chloroflexota > Anaerolineae > Anaerolineales > E44-bin32 > E44-bin32. The sequence goes on from JAUWFP010000066.1 coordinate 8,656, forward strand.
AACACGCCAGCACTGCAAGCGAATAATCTTTATCATCCAGAACCATGAGCGATTCGAGCGTCTTGGCTAATGTTCCTTCTTGATCGATGGGCGTGGGATGGTCGTAGACGATGTCGCCCGGCTGCCAGCCCACCGCTTTCTCACGAGACCAATATGTTGGGATGACCATCACTGTCTTCATATTCGTTGACGGCGCCTTATCACAATCAAACTGCTGTGATGTGCGCCTACCTTCTCCTTTCGACAAACTAATCGCGAATCACTAGTGGCGTGTAATCTGGCCTGCTCGCGGCTATGCAGCACCTCTTATCTTTCTACATTAAGGACATCCAGGATGCAAGGAAACGGACGACCAATTTTTTTTGATCACTTCAAGAAGCGAGAGGTAGCTGCTGATCGTCCTCGCTCACCTGCTTATGCGGAGCCACTTCCGGCGCAAGTGCGTTGAGCAATGCTTTCCACCCGTGCATGAGACGTTGGTAGCGATCAATCGTCTGTGGGAGCACTTCATACGAATCCTCAAACGCAACGGTGAGCTCCAATAAGCGGGGATCATCTAGGAACTCCGCAGCTTTTTCTCCGCCGATGCTCAATCCCAGCCTCTGCTGGTTGATTTCCGCTTTAAAACTCGTCTCCAATCGGCCGAGCCCATTCAGATACCAAGTCATGAAGGGATTGCGCCCGATCCAACCAAGACAGGCGCCAAAGAACCGGTCTCGCACGGTTTGTCTGCGGACATCCGGAGTACGCGGAAAGTCGTCATAGGTATCGTG
>JAUWFP010000154.1 GCA_030606845.1 Anaerolineales bacterium
GCCGATTGCGCCCAAGCGGACGCTATCCTGGGCTTCAATTGCCGGCTCTCTGAATTCCACCTTACGCTGCGTTGACACGATCCCGGCCTGCTCTTTGGGGTAGGTCAGTAAGACTCCGAGAGCTGGCTCCCCCTTGCTGTCCGAAATTAAATCATAGGCTTCGATGGCGCGCTCAATAGGGAAGCGGTGTGTTAGCAGCCGTTGGGTTTCAATTTTTCCTTCTTCGAGGAGTTCCAAAAACGCTTCTAAATTGCGGCCTTCGGTCCAACGCACATACCCTCGCGGGTAGTCCACGCCGGCCTCCTCGTAGAGGGGGTCATAGCGCCCGGGGCCATAGGAGCGCGAAATAACAAAGCGCAGCTCCTTCATGTAATAGGGTTTTCGCGGCAGCTCAGTTCCAACAGCGCCGGTTGCTACCACAATTCCCCGATCTCTCGCCAGAGCACCAGCGAGCTGGACGGTGTCATGCGAGGGCGTGTCGGCGCAAATCTGAATCAGGTCAAATCCGGTCCCCCCGGTGAACGCCGGCCCTTCGGTTTCGGCAGCATCCCGGTTGACAGCTTCAATTCCCAGTTCTTTGGCTAATTTCACCCGCTCGGCGTTTGTGTCGATGCCAAAAACAGCACAACCCGCCGCTTGAGCGATTTTTGCGGCTAAAAGGCCTAATAACCCGAGACCGATTACCGCTACACGATCACCTAGCTGAGGTTCTCCCAGCCGGAACCCGTGAAGGGCGATGGCTCCTAGTGTGGCGAATGCGCCCGATTCAAAGTCCACCCCCGCGGGGAGTTTTGCGATCAGATTCTGGGGAACAACGGCATATTCGGCATGCACCGCATAACCGCCGCCCGCACAAGCAACCCGGTCACCCACTTTAAAACCAGACAACCCATCCCCTACCGCTTCGATCACCCCGGCAGAGGAGTATCCCAACGGGAGCGGCTGATCCAGCCGATTCTGGACTGCATCGAACGTTGTGAGCAGGCCTTCACGGCGCGCTTTCTCTATCACTTGCCGGACGAGATCTGGGCGTGAGCGCGCTTTCCCGAGGAGCGTCTTTCCAGCGAACTCGACAAGCGCTCGCTCCGTGCCCACGGACACGAGTGAGGCGACAGTGCGGACAAGCGCTGTGCCCGGCATAACCTGCGGCACAGGCACTTCTAAAACGCTCGTCTTACCCTTGCGAACATCCTGCACAACTTGTTTCATCATATCTCTGGCGTGATAGGCACAATTGCTCGATTTATATTAAGGCTGTTCGTATCAACGCTCGGCGCGATTATAGCACTACGACTGGGCTCAACGCACGCTTATGCGCAGCAAAAAAACACTATGTGCGCAGATTCTCGATTATTTTACCCCTATGAATTTCCACTGTTTATCATTCTTGCTGGTGAAACTCCCCCTCGCCTTCCCCACTGGAAGTTTTCGCCCTCTCAACTACATCTTTGTAAAATCGCTCTGCGGAAATCGCCACTCGCTCGCGGTCAGCGCGCTCATCGATCAGATCCTGGTTGATCTTGCTAGCTTGTTCACGAAGCTCCGCGCTCGAGAGCGCGCGCGACGTCGCCTGGGCCAGCCCCTCCGCATCGTCAGGGTCTATGAGCAGGCCGTTTTCGCCGTCGGCAACCCACTCCCGCAGCGATTCAAGATCCCCCACCACTGGGAAACAGCCGCAGGCGATCGCCTCAAGGAATGTGTTCGGCGTTCCATCGTGTTCGCTTGGCGAAACCATCACTTTCGACAGCCGATAAACCATCGCCATTTCACGCTGCGAGAGCTTCGGCAGCAGACGGACACTATGCTCAATCTTTAATTGAGCAATCCAGCGGATGGCTTCCTCATTACCCGCCATCGCCGGGCATAGAAATATCGCCCCTGGAATCCTTTCGAGGACGCCGGGGATAGATCGGAAGAAGGTGTCGTTGCGAACGTAAGCTCGGAATCCGCGCGGGTTCACAACGATAGGACTATCCGCAGGAAGGTCTTCAAGGTGCTTTCTCACTTCGGGTCGGAATGTCTCCATTTCAGGGAGGGTGGGCTTGAATAAGTCCCGCACAACGCCACCGCCGCCAGGTAGTACAACAGTTGGGCGATCTAGCTGAAAACCCCAATCTGCAGCCAGGCGGATATCCCGTTTGCAGTCCGCGTGCAGAGCGTCAGCACGGCTCAGAGCCTGGCGCGTGTGATATTTCATGCCCGGCGAGGAACGAGCGTGCAGGGTGAAATCATTGCCCCACACCGAGACGACCAGTGGTACCTGGAGTTGCGCTGACGCCCCCAACATCCCCTCGAAGGGGATGCGTAGCGAATGGACAAGGTCTACTTCGAGCGTCTCTAGGATTTTGCGCACAGTCCCGGCTGCACGCGGGAGTGTAAATGGGCCAAGCCAATGGCGAATAACCGACCGCAGTCCGATCCCCTGCGTGCCGCCCGGTGTATGGAACTCGCCTCTTTCTCCCTGCTTGCCCATGCCGCTAAATCCGACGGGGATAAAGTGCAGCGACGCGATCCCGGGAATAGGTACACAGCGAAAGGTGCTGAGTAGATGCACCTCGTGCCCCCGCTCTGTGAGCAGCGAAATCCACCCTTGCGCAATCGGGCTTCGCCCATCGGCGATGAATGCCAGCCTCATCCCCTATCCCTCCATCACCGTATGCAGCACCGAGATAAAGATCTCTGTCATCCGCTCGATGTTGAATTGCTCTACGGCCATGTTGAAGGAGTTCTCTCCCATCTTAACCAGCCGGCGCGGATGGCGCAGAGCTTCGTGTAGAGCTGCGGTCAACCCATCCAGATCGCCAGGCTGGACCAACCAACCATTTCCCCCGGAGACCAGGTCTCTCTGCGTTCCATCTCCTTCAGCGACGATGACCGGCAGCGCTGCCGCCATCGCCTCTTGTACAGCCAATCCCCCCGGCCCGGGAAGAACGCAGATGTCTGCATACGCAAAATATTGATCGAGGTCCGAGCCGAACTTGGGTCCGACGAATTGAGCGCTTGGGTAAACCTGGCGGGCAATTTCTTCCAATTCATCGCGCACCGGACCGTCCCCCACAATAATCACTTCCGGCGTTGATTCCAACCTGGCGCATGCCTGCAAAAGCAAATCGACACGCTTTCTGCGCTGCAGCCGCCCGACAAAAAGTACCCGCCCCGGGCGTTTCTTTGCGGGTTCGTGCCTTATCGCGGTCCTCGGAGGCGGAACAACGGCATTGGGAGCAACGAATATGCGCTCGGACCGATATCCAAGCTCGGTATATTCATCTGCACCCTTTGTGCTGTAGGCAATAAGCGCGTCGAATCCGTCCAGAAATCTTTGGCGATAGCCCTGCCGATAACCCGCGCTGCGCCCTTCCACCGCCGGCGCACCTAAACCCCAGCCCACAACCGGTCGGTCGTTGGAATGCATCCAATCTACCGCCCGACGGTTTGAGAGATAGCGAGGATTCGCCTCCATGATTAGGGCATCCGGATTGGTTTTCTGAAGCCAGCGTTTCAGACCGCGTTGATAGCAAAGATACAGCGAGCCTCGTAGTAGGTGGACATTGTCACCCTTTTCCCATTGGGCGACTGCGAGATCTCCCGCAGTTTTAATGGATTCCTCCGGGCGAGGCTCCCCAGTGAAGACGCTCAAGCCTCCCTCGCATGCGCCCGCCAGGTGATCGAAGAATGGTTGGCGGTACGCTGGTAGCACTCTCTGCTGCAGCGCTAGTTTCCCTTTGAAAATCAATTTACTCATGGCTCAGCGATTCTCTTCGCTATCCTTGCACACCGGCTATATTCTCGAACACCTTCAATTCAAGGTACTTCTCAAGCCCTTTTCGCGACATTGTCATTATGAGAAGCCCTTGGACAGGCTCAGGATAAACTCCGCTGAAAAGAATGTCCCCCCACTATATTGATCTCACAGACATAAACGAGATTCTTCGCTCCCTGTGGTCGCTCAGAATGACATACCCGAGTCGTCACACTTTCATTACGTATAAGCCCACGAAGCGCATTGTTATAACCACCCGAACGCCTCCAGGTACCCATCGACCATCTTATCCAGGCCAAGATTCGCCTCTGCATAGGATCGGGCGCCCGCTCGATACCGCCCCTGGTCCTCGAGCACACTCACCGACGCCTGTGCCAGGGATGAAAAATCCGGGGGGTCAAGCTGCCAGGACTCTCCGCCATAATCGACAATGGCCCCCGCCTCGGCGCCCACCAACTCTTTCAGCGCACCGGTGTCGAAGGCGGCGACGGGCAAGCCGCAGCCCAGGGCCTCGATCACGGCATTTGGACAGGCCGGATGGATGTCGGCGGCGAATAGTAGATGCGCAGAGCGATCCATAATTGGAATCTGATCCGGCGGGACCAATCCCGGCCAAAGAATGGGAATCTCCGCTGTTCGTTGCACCCACTCCCGGACTGCTGGCGGCACCTGTCCCACAATCATCAACTCGATCGATAACGTCGTTCTCCTGGCGATTTGCGCCGCCAGGTTGATGGCGTGTTCTACGCCAAGTTCATATCCACCCCCCAATCGCCCTTCAACGACGAGTATTCTATAGCGATCGTCTGGGCGGTCGTGAGGACCATCCGGTGAATACAGATTTAGATCCACACCATTATGGACCACCCAATACGGCTTCGTGACCGGCCCATAAACCCTGTCCCACCAATCACGCACAAACTCACTTTGATAAATCACACCCGTGGCGATACGCTTGCGAATGAAGGAGAGCAGCACATTCGCCGCCTCTGAGCGCAGATAATGACGGGTTCCCGTGCGTCGCTTGCGGTGAATCCAATTCATCCCGTCAAGCCGCTGAAGCACCGGCACCCCGCGGCGCCGTGCTCCCCAGAGGCCGCTCACTTTTCGTGTGCCGCCCACGATGAGCACACCATCATAGGGTTCATCACTCAAATCGAAACAGACCGAGATCCTGCGCTCGCGGAGATTTTTGACGATTTTCGCCTGGAACGAGACCATCCCCCCCACACCGGACACCTGGGGAACGATGCACAGACGGGGGGAAGATCGATTTTCGCCTACAGATGCGGTACTTTGGGAGTCCATTTATCTAAAAACCGCCGGGGTCGTTTTTGCGTTTAAGGCCGGCGCTACCCTCACTCACGATGTCCAACTCGACGCGCGGGAACGCCGGCCCATATCTCACCCGGCTCTGTGGATTCGAGCAGGACAGCATTTGCGCCAACGATCGTTCCTTTCCCAATGCGTAAGTGACCTTCGCCTCCGAGAACCTTAGCTCCCGGCGAAAGGATCACTTCGTCTTCAACCAATATGCCCTTGAACGGCGAATCCTCAATGGGCAGGTGAATATCGGCGCGCCCCAAGGTCACTCCAGGGTATATCTTCACCCCATCACCTATCGTCGTGTTGGGGTGGATGACGACACCAAATCCCCCGTGCACCAGGGTGAAGTCCTTCCCGAATTCAACCGATCGCGGGATCTCGACACCCATCAGCTTCAAGAGATAGTACGCAAACGCGCCGATGACCGGCACTTCACGGGCATATACAAGAGCGCTGTAAACATCTCGTCGCGCCATAATTTTCCCTATTTAATACCTTCGAAGGTCAAGCCGATCAGCTGAGACGCTGTCCTTCATTGAAAAACTCAGTGACAACCCATCACCCCTCGATGCCTCAGCACTAGGATGGATAGTCCAACAAAGCCTGGACGATTCTCTCCGCGGCATGGCCATCGCCGAACGGATTGACTGC
>JAUWFP010000280.1 GCA_030606845.1 Anaerolineales bacterium
CACGAGCGGTGCAGTTTGGGTGCAATTAACGCACTAGCCCATGGAAAGTATAGACAGCATGGACAATCAGCCCTCTATTTCATGCGGGTTTGTAGAAACCATGCAACTATCTGGACGCTATGGAGGCTATGGAAGACCGTATGGAATCACTTACACAGAAGAGGGCGCAGGTTCGAGTCCTGTTCCGCCCACTCTTTAAGGGGCTGCCCTTTTAGGACAGCCCCCACGGTGTAACCTGAAGGGCCTCGGTTTCCCACGCTTCGCTCTCGGGACAGGCCCCCCTCCACCATGTTCCGGGGACTACGGAATCCGAAAAGTGCTACCTAGGATCGAGACATCATCGAGGGAACAATATTGCCTCCCTGTGTGTTGGGATCTTGTTACTAGCTCAGAGTTGCACTTAGTAGTTGAATCCATGATGTTTATCACACACCAGCTCAATCCATATCGGTTTATGGATAATTATTAGAAGCAAGGACGTGATGCAGAACGTAGCCGGCAAGGATACCTGGGAGCCCGATAATTCTATGGATCAAAAATACCAGAGGGATTGCTCGTGAAGAAGATCTTCTTCGTTTTATTGCTTCTCTTGACTGCCTGCGCGCCGCTAAATGGTCCTGCGCCGGGGCTGCCGGGCACCTCAGGTCCTCAAAGTACGGTCGGACTTCCTCCGGCGTACACCCCAACGCCGGTACCTCCACCCACGTATACACCTCAACCGATTCCGGAGATCCACCTATCCGATCAAAAGCCCGGTTTATTATCCGATCATGTCGGTGACCTCGCCTACCTCAATAGCGCTACTCGCTATTCGATCGAGGTGGAGGTGTCCTTTGATTCGGAGATGAAGACCGCTGTTCTCGACGGCTGGGCTCAGATCCAATTCAAGAATCATCTCGATAATCCATTGCATGAGATCTATCTAATGCTCTGGCCGAACGACCCGCAGTATCAGGCTGCGATGGTCGCGGGTCCTGTATTTATCGGGGACAAGGTCATCGATCCCAGGCAGGAGTTGGATGGCCTGGCCCTGCGGATAGATCTGGCGCTGCCGCTCGCCCCGGGGGAAACGATCGATCTGGGGCTGCCGTTCCGGATCGAAGTGGAATCGATGCGTCCTTCCGACCCCCGCCGTTTTGGGATCACCGAAGGTGTGTTGATCGCCCCGACTTTCTATCCCCTGATCCCGCGTATCGTCGATGATGAGTGGGATGTCCGCCGGGCGCCGCCGGGCGGGGATACGACGAACTCCGAGATAGCCCTCTATCAACTGCGAGTGACTGCGCCCGCTTCCTTTGATCTCGTCGCCTCCGGGGTGGAGATCCTGAATGAGACCATCGGCGATCTTCAACGCCTGACGTTTGTGACCGGACCAATGCGGGATGTGGCCATCGCCGTTGCCGACTTCGTCGATGAGTCCCGCCAGGTTGGCGATGTTACCGTCACAGCCTGGGTGCTGCAGGATCATGCTGATGATCTTGATATCGTGCTCGATTCAGCGGCTCTGCAGATGCAGATCCTGGGCGAACTTGTGGGGCCCTATCCCTATCCGGAGTTGGATATCGTCGACGCGCCCCACGCATTCGGCGGCATTGAATACCCGGGGTTGGTCTTTGTTGGCACATTGGGGACACACTGGGTTGTGGAACCAACCGTCCACGAAGTTGCCCATCAGTGGTTTTACGGTCTTGTCGGCAATGACCAAATTTCGGAACCATGGTTGGATGAAGCTGCGGCGACATATTCGGAGGCGCTGTATTACGACGACGCGTTGGGATCGGGCCGCGCGACTGGTTTCTTGAGCGATTTGCGCGCCATCGTGCGGGATCACCCGGACCCGACGATTCCGATCGGCTTGCCTGTCGGGGACTATGCCGCCGATGCTGACTATGGCGTGTTCGTGTATTTGAAAGGCGCGCTGTTCTTCGACGCGCTGCGCGGCGAGCTCGGCGATCGGACCTTTGATAAATTCCTGAAGGCGTATTACGAGCAGTATCAATATGGCTTTGCGAGCGGGAGCGATTTCCAGGACGTCGCAGAAGAAACCTGCCGTTGTGATTTGCAGGACCTTTTCGACTTGTGGGTTTACGAAGGCGGCGTCATCCCTGAATTAGAGAAATAGACGCCACCCTCAGTTTGTCCCACCATACACCTCTTTATATTTGTAGGGTGGACCCACGAATATCCAATATTTCCCTTTAGTACCTAGAGCGAACTCTTGGTTCAGCCCGTCGTCTAACGGCGCTCTTCCGTAGTTAATGAAGGTTATCCTTGACCCTTCTTCCCCAAAGGTCTTACAATCCATACTGCAAATATTCTCATGTTGCGGCCAAAGACTCATGTGCCGCCCTGTACTTAGGAGCTGCAAATGCCTGATTCGCTTTTTCGAGGGACTCTGGAAGAGCTAGATCCAGATGTATACGAATTAACTCAACTGGAATCCGAACGTCAGTATCGAAAATTGATCCTGATCGCAAGCGAAAGCACCTCTCCGTTAGCGGTACGAGATGCTTTGGATTCGGCGTTCCAGAATGTCTATGCGGAAGGTTATCCGGATGAGGATACGCGCTGGATGACTGAAGAAGAAATCCTGGATTATGACAACCGCCTTGCACATTACCGCCGTTATTCCGACCCGCGTTATTACAAGGGCGTCGAGTATGTTGATACGATCGAAGCCTTAGCACGCCGTCGCTGCGCCGAAGCTTTTGCTGCCAATGGTTTGACGGCAGACGACTTGTACGTGAATGTGCAGGCGCTTTCAGGAGCGCCAGCCAACAACGCGGTGTATCAGGCGTTGGTTGACCCCGGTGACACCGTCATGGGGATGAGCCTGCTGCACGGCGGCCATCTTTCCCATGGATCTCCGGTTAATCGTTCCGGGAAATTTTATAACATCGTCCATTACAAAGTAGATCCCGAGACACAGCGCATAAACTATCAGACAGTCCAAGATCTGGCGACCGAATACAAGCCCAAGATGATCATCGCCGGTTTTTCGTCCTACCCCTGGTCGGCCGATTGGGCCAGGTTCAGGGCGATCGCCGACTCGGTGGGTGCGTACTTATTAGCTGATATCGCCCACGTTGCCGGCATGGTGGTTGCCGGCGCCTATCCATCTCCGATCGGACATGCCCATGTTGTCACGACGACTACTCATAAATCACTCAATGGACCAAGGGGAGCGGTGATCATCACGGCGGACTACGCACTAGCACGCAATATTGATCGAGCGGTTTTCCCGGGAGAGCAGGGTGGTCCTCACATTAATACGATTGCCGCACTCGCGCTCACTTTTAAACTCGCGCAGACAAAGAGATTCAGCGTCCTTCAACACCAGGTGATAAAGAATTGCCAAACCTTGACCAAACGCCTGGAGGAGCGGGGCTTTCCGATAGCGTTCGGCGGCACCGACACCCACCTTATGAATTTGGATTGCAGATCCATAACCGGACCTGATGGCACAACGCTTTCCGGTGA
>JAUWFP010000274.1 GCA_030606845.1 Anaerolineales bacterium
ATTGTCTGCCGTTGTTGGGTGTTGCCTGGTATTGCCTCGTGTTTTTTTCTGTGAGACAAGACCCTTAGCCGCGAGAGTGTTTCAGAACCCTTTGCCGGAATCAAAAAAAGCGACTAAGGGTCACCCACAAATTCTTGGACCCTTATTCGCTTTAGAACCTGGAACCTTATCTGAGGCGACGGCGGGATTCGAACCCGCGCATAAGGGTTTTGCAGACCCCTGCCTTACCACTTGGCTACGTCGCCATGGAATAAACTTGAGATTCTGAGAGCGGGCGATGGGATTCGAACCCACGACCTTCTGCTTGGCAAGCAGACGTTCTACCACTGAACTACACCCGCAGGAAGCGGACGAAGGATACCGTGAAGGGTAACGAAAGTCAAGATTCGCTGGTTACCTGCGTAGAAGTTAAGTGGCTTTATCCGCATAATTGCCAGCGAGTGCGATCGCGTAGTAGACTGTCCTGATGTTGGCGGACACAGATTTCGAGATTGCGCTTTATGTTCACGTCCAGTATTCAGGCGATTGAAACTCAAGCGATGACTGAAATTACAAGTAGATACTCGCTCATGGGAGCAGGTAGTGATGGCGAATGAGGGACAGGATCTTCCAATTAATCAAATCCTTCATGGTGATTGTGTTGAGGTGCTCCAGGGGCTGCCCGAAGGCAGCGTCGACCTGATCTTCGCGGACCCACCGTACAATCTGCAGCTCTCCGAAGAACTTTGGCGGCCGAATATGACCCGGGTAGATGCCGTCGACGATGACTGGGATAAATTTCCAAGCTTCGCGGCCTACGATCAGTTCACGCAAGCCTGGCTCTCTGCCTGCAGACGAGCGCTTAAACCGAATGGCTCGATCTGGGTAATGGGTTCCTACCACAATGTCTTCCGGTTAGGCGCCATGCTTCAGGACCTCGATTACTGGCTCTTGAACGATGTCGTCTGGATCAAGACGAACCCGATGCCGAACTTCCGCGGCGTGCGCTTCACCAATGCGCATGAGACGTTGATTTGGGCTGCTCGATCGAAGGATTCTAAATACACTTTCAATCACCATGCTATGAAAGCACTGAACGATGATAAACAGATGCGCAGCGATTGGACGCTCCCAATCTGCACAGGAGAGGAGCGAATTAAGAAGGAAGGACGCAAGGCGCATCCAACGCAAAAACCCGAAGGGCTTCTGTACCGGATCATTCTGGCTTCAACGAACCCCGGTGATCTCGTCCTCGATCCGTTCTTCGGAACGGGAACAACTGGAGCGGTGGCGAAACGCCTGCATCGAAACTGGATAGGCATTGAACGCGATGATGGTTATGCGGAAATCGCATCCAAGCGGATCGACGCCATCCGTGTAGAGGCATATGATGAAGTCGTGTTCGATGTGAGCGATCGGAAGCGGAAAGCGCCGCGAGTTGCCTTCTCTCGCTTGCTGGAAGTCGGTTTGATCCAGGCTGGACAGCAGCTTTTCTTCCGTAAGAATCGCGAGTATGTGGCGAAGGTGAAGCCGGATGGGAATCTTCTCATCGATGGGCTTGAAGGCTCAATCCATCAAACCGCGCGCCAGCTCAGTAATGGTGGTCCATGTAATGGCTGGGACCATTGGTACTATGAAGATAAGGATGGCCAGCTTCAACCCGTAGATGTCCTAAGGGAACAGCTGCGTGCTGAGTTGGGGAAGCAGGAGTGAAGCAGCCCAGTTGGGGGTGGTGAAATCGCCGATTTTCTCTTGGCATCTCGGTGAGACAAGCATAGAACCCAGCGACAGCCAGTGACTCCCAACCTCCCGCAGGTTTTAAACCTGCGGGAGGTTTACGCACAGACATCAAGGCGCAGGCGCAGCCTGCGACCGGAAGCAGAGCTTCCTGACCCATATAATGAAGAAGTGTTTGAGATAGACACTGTATCGTTCAGGAGAATATTGTATGTATGCAAGCCAGGTTGGCTTACAGATTCCTTACGAACTGTCATGCTGGATGGCTGAAGGTCTATAATCAGGATTGAGGGTGGGAAGGTATATATGGAGACCGCTCATTGAGGTGGTCTCCATATTTTCTATCAGCATTCCATTCCATACGCTCTCAGAATTTCCCTGAAACCGTGCTCCCTGTAAGCGCTCCTTTAATGGCAATAATGGCGTTAACAGGAGCGGGGGAGAGGAAAAGAAAAGCCGCCATATTATTCAGGCGGCACTGGTGCCGAGGACCAGAATCGAACTGGTGACACCTTGATTTTCAGTCAAGTGCTCTACCAACTGAGCTACCTCGGCACGGTCAAGGATTGTACTTCCGCCGAAAGAGCGTGTCAAGCGAACATCATCATTTGTCATCTGAAATTGGAAACTGGACTTCCATAATACCCATTTTACTGGGCAATTATTATGGGTTGTCATTCTGAGCCAAAGCGCAGCGGAGGCGAAGAATCTCGTTTTTCCTATCTAAGAGTTATCACGGGTGAAGAACGAGATTCTTCGTCGCTCTGCTCCTCAGAATGACATCATCCGTCTTGTTTAGGATAGCAGTTAAAACTAGGGGGGGGGGAATCAATAATCACAGGCTATGGCTCTCGATGAGAAGCTAGAGGTTGATTACCTCCAAGCCGCGTATCTCGAGCCACTGTTCTTCGGCAAGTGGAAGGACGCCAAAACGAAACCCGCCCTCGGGGGAAGCGACCGCATATTGGTTGTCGATCCACGTAACAAAGCCCAATGGGGCAGGGGGCGACACGGTAGTTTGCAAAATCGTTTGCCCATCTACAGAGAACCGCGCCTCATTCTCAAACCAATCAAGTTCGTAGCGATGCCACTCATCAAGGGGACTTGAAATGAGACTCTCCTCCGCTTGTGCAAATCGAAGGGCGGTGCGGATGACGGGCCGCTTCAACCCCGGAATTTGCGCCAGGGCTATCGCGCCCAGCGCGAGCGGGGCTAAGACGAGCGATGGTATTTGCGGGGTGCGTAAAACGGCAGCTTTCCATCCACAACCGGGCACGCCGGTAGCCAATGCGAGGTCATGAGGGGGGGAGCCGTAGAAAAACCAGATGGCTTGGGGAGAAGATGGCAGCCGGCGCGCCGCGCCTCCCTGACCGAGCGACAGGCTGAAGGGGTCATTCCAGAATCCGAAACCAAGCGTTCCTCGAGGGTGGGGCATAGAGGCGCGAGCCTCGAGGCGCATCTGAACAGGCGGGGTCCAGGGGAAGCTGCGGCGAGAAAGACGGCGGTAATCATCAACTTGTGCGTCCGAGTAACCGCCACTGTGGGCGGGTAGCGTAAAGCGCATATGATCCGCGTTCAGACTGCGGACACGACCGCCTCCAATCTCAAGTAGTTCCCAACGGGGTGAATCGCTCATCACCGGCGATTATATATTTTGGTTTGCACATAGGCAATCGTGTATAATCCCTCAACTATTGCTGGAGAGGTGGAATGGAGATTACCTGGTATGGATTGTCGTGTTTCCGGATCACAGAGCGCGGCAAAATCAGCATCGTAACAGACCCGTATGACCCTGCAATCGGGCTTCCGAAGCGC
>JAUWFP010000034.1 GCA_030606845.1 Anaerolineales bacterium
GGGGAGCCGGGCATGGGCGATACGATCGTCAGGAATTCCGCATTCGTGTCCACCCAGGCGCCGATCCCTTCGTAAGAGCCATGGAGAGGGATATTCGCTTGCTGGTAGGTGACCGGGTCCATGTAGGATGTGTGGGGATCCCCCAGGGCGTCCAATGTCCCGGAAATTGCCCCTCTCATGAGGGCGACATCGTCAAGCGGCTGGTCAACAAATTCCTCGTGTACGATATCCCACGCTTCCCAGAAAGGAGCGAATAAATCGTCGGAGCCCTCCGGTGGTTCTGCAGAATAAGTCTTTGTTTCCACCACCAGTGGAGAATCCTGGAGAGGACCCTCCAGCCAATCTGGCAGAAATTCGTAACCGATCATCTGGCCGATCACAACGCCTGTCGCCAGGCCGCTTGCGAATATACTTGCTGATAAAAGTGATCCTATGAACAAGCCAATTAATACGAATTTTACTTTTGATGTCATATTGCCGAATCCTTCAATTTTATTTGGATGGGGTAAAGGATAACATACTCGGATGATTGCCGGTGAGCGTCAATGAATTCGAGGAGCTTAGGCCAGATTGTGGTGGGCCAGCCACGTATCCAGCAGTGGGCGATAGCTTTCGCTGCCGATTTGTTCCACATAATCGAGGATGGCCAGACCGTCTAATGCGTACAAGGGATAACATGATGTAGGCCATGCTCCGTTAGGAATTTCAACAACCGCGTCGACTACAATCCCAACGATGTCTACCTTATCAAGGCGCGGAACTACTTTTTCGGCGGTGATGATGACCTTGTCAGCGACCAGAGACAGCTCGCGATCTACGCCTTGATTAGCTCCTATGCAGGCGTTCCCGTCGAGATCGGCTTCCAGGGCGTGGATCACGGCGACGTCGCAATCTATTGCCGGGAAAGCGGTAAGCACCTCGCCTGAGTAGGGGTCTTCAATCGTTTTTACGTCGGGACGCAAACGTAACAAGTCTGTCCCTTGCCAGGCGATCGAGGGCATAAAGCCAACTCCTGCCATCGCCGCCCGGATCCCGAATGCCAGGCTGGCTTCCGTCTCTTCAATAATCTGGATCGATCCATCGGCAGCAGCAGAGGTGAAATGCGGAGCTAAGCCGAAAACCTCCAGGCCAAAATAACATGTGCGGATTTTTGAGACCATACCTTCACCTACAAGTATGTCGCTTTCCACACTCGATGTGAAGTTTATTAATGTGAGATCACAGGGTGTGTTCTCATTGCGAAATCGATCCAACAAAGCCAACGAAAACGCCATCGGTCGACGGTAAAGCGTGAAACCTCCGAGGGCAAGCCGGCAGCCCTTCGGTTCGACCATTGCTGCTGCATCGGTGAGAGAGATAAGTTTACTCTTTTTTGTTTTGCTCACTCAGCCCCTCCATCTCTGCTCTTCAAGTCATCAACTCGCTGGCGTAATTCGTCGAGCGCTTCATCTTCTTTTTTCCAGGGGTTGAGCATCTCTCCAAGAGATTCTCGAAAAATCCCTTTTGGCTTCGTCTTCATCCTGCGGATAGCACCGAGCGCTAAACCGATATTGATGAGAATTACGAAGGTCAGAATTGCGATGACGATCAGCCAACCATTAATCTCCATGAATGCTTTCCTACTCTCCAACCAAGCTGGGGATAGCATTGGTCAGGTCGTGTATCTGTTCGATAGTGTAATCGACGGTTCCTTCAACGACTCCATCACCGACGAGAACCGTCGTCATGCCGAATTCGGCAGCGGCCGAAAGGTTTGTGTAGCGGTCGTCTACCAGCAGGCACCTCGCCGAGGAAGGATTCCCCGCGAGAACAAGGGCGCGAGTATATGCCTTCGGGTCCGGTTTATTCGAATAATCCAGGGCGAGAATATCGATGATCTGGTCTATATGATCCGAAACACCAAGCTGCTCCAGGACTCGCATGGCGTAGTCGAGGTAAGCATTTGTGAAGATTATCCGGGGAATGGAGATTGAAGCCAACATGGTTTGAAGTTCAGGATCCGGTGGAATGAGGTTCTCGACAGGAACATCATGGACATAGTCCAAGTATTCCATTGGATCGATCTGATGGTTGCGCATCAAGCCGTTCAGCGTGGTTCCAAATTGGGCGAGATATTGGGCGCGCAGCAGGGATGCATCCTCGGTGCAAAGGTTCAATTTCATCTCAATGTAGCTTTGGATGCGATCACCGACAGCCTCCCATAAGCCACTTCTGTGTGGGTATAGTGTGTCATCGAGGTCCAGAAAGAGCGTAGTGTATTCCATAGGTTAGGTGCCGTTTCCTTCGCCCCCGTACTGGAGGATTTTCCTGACGGCAATGGCGATTTCATCCAAGATGTTGTATGAGAACTATCAGACCCATTGCCTTGCATCAATTGAGGCAATGTCCACCACTTCAATTTCACCCGCGGCAGTATAGAACGCCGCATCCTTGAGTGTCAACCGGACGGGGAGGCATGTATAATCAAAGCCATGCCGATAAAAATACTACCGGAAAAAGTCTCATCTGCCATCGCCGCCGGCGAAGTTGTTGAGAGACCTGCATCTGTCGTCAAGGAGTTGGTGGAGAACTCACTCGACGCAGGTGCAAAAAGCATTCAGATAGCCACGGAAGAAGGGGGGAAACTTCTTATCGAAGTGGTCGATGATGGCTGCGGAATCGCACAGGAAGAGGCTCTGCTTGCGGTGGCGAGATTTGCGACTTCGAAGCTGCAAACTGCGCAGGACCTTTTCGCGATCGACACGTTGGGCTTTCGGGGTGAAGCTTTATCCTCCATCGCCGCTGTCTCGCGCCTGGAGATGGTTACCCGCGCGCAAGGCGAAGAAGTCGGGTCGAAATTAATCGTCGATGGAGGAGAAATTAAGCCGCTTTCATCCGTAGGATCTCCACCGGGAACTGTGATCCGCATCCGAAACCTTTTTTATAATGTTCCGGCACGCAGAAAATTCTTAAAAACAGAAAACACCGAGCGCCGTTGGATCACCCGCTTCGTCAGCCGCTATGCTCTGGCCTATCCCGATGTTCGTTTCCAGCTGCAACAGGAGGGAAGGACTCTTCTCCAAACTTCGGGAAATGGTGATCAGCGTGAGGTTCTTACGGAAGTCTTCGGCCTTGAAACCGCACGTCAAATGATCGCCATTCCGCCTTCTCCGGGCGCGGAGATATCGGTCTCGGGTTTTGTCAGCCCACCCGAGTTAAATCGCAGCAATCGCCGCGAACTGACCTTCTTCGTGAACGGTCGCTGGGTTCAAGACTCAAGCCTATCAGCGGCAGTGCTGCAAGCCTATCACACATTATTGATGGTTGGACGATACCCCATCGCGGTGCTCTTCCTGCAGGTCCCTCCCGAGCAGGTGGATGTGAATGTCCACCCGACGAAATCTGAAATCCGCTTCAGGGAGCCAGACCGCGTATTTGCAGTGCTTCAAAGGGCGATCCGGGCGACTCTGATGGGGCATACTTCTGCTCCTGGTGTAGATCTTCATTCAACGTGGTCTCGGGATGATCGATCAAGCAGCTCTGGAGCTGTTAGCACGGATTGGGCATTCGCAGGGGAATCGTCTTTTGACCCATCAGCATCCCCTCCGCGATCTCTTCAGGGGGTACTTCCCTCCGGAACAATCCCTCTGCTTCGAGCGGTAGGGCAGATCGGGGCTTCATATCTCGTTGCTGAAAGTCCGGATGGGCTCTATCTGGTCGATCAGCACGCTGCGCACGAGCGAATCCTCTTTGAAAAAATGATGGCAGACAGAGATGCTGGAGCCTTGGAATCGCAGAATCTGCTCGAAGCACAGACGATCGAGTTTTCACACGCTGAAGCTGTTCTGCTGCAAGAGAATCTGGAGGCGCTAAAAGAATTAGGCTTCGATATCGAACCCTTTGGCGATCGATCCTTCCGGCTGCGCGCAATCCCATCCCTTGTTACGGGGAAGGATCCGGCGTTCGCCCTGCGATCTGTGGTTGAGGAATTTGAGGAGAATGAAGAGCCGTTGGCAGATGCACTTGAGGCCCGGCTTGCAGCTCGTATATGTAAGCGTATCGCTATAAAGGCCGGCCAGGTCTTGTCTGTTGACGAGCAGCGGCAGCTGCTCAGGGATCTGGAGTCATGTTCTCTGCCGCGAACATGTCCTCATGGTCGGCCAACGATGATCCATTTATCTGTAGACGCATTGGAGAGGCAGTTCGGTCGCCGTTAGTGGAGCGCGCTATCCTCACTCAGACCGAAGGGTAGGATGACCTTAAAGGTGGTGCCCTTTCCGACCTTGCTGTCAACTTCGATAGTGCCGCCGTGATTTAGCACAATCCGTTTGGCGATCGCCAATCCCAATCCCGTGCCGCTAATGAGACCTTCCTGATCTGGCACCCTGTAGAAACGGTTAAACAGGTTGGGAATACTCTTGGCTGGTATGCCTTTTCCGTTGTCCGCAACCATCAACAGCGCATCTTCATCTTGTCGCTGCAATGAGATCCGCACCCAACCCTCTTTTTGGTTGTATTTAATCGCGTTTGTTATCAGGTTTAAAAGAAGCCTTTTTAATTGATTGCGATCACCCATCAGCGGGGATAGTGTGCGATCGATGTCGGTTTCAAGGTTGACCCCCACTGAATCCGCTTGCAGTCGCATAATTTCAATGCACTCGCGAACGAGACCTTCGAGAAGAACGGGTTCGCGTTCGAACCGAACTCTGCCTGATTCAAGCCGGGAGAGCTCCAAGAAGTTCGTTGTCAGTTCATTCAAGCGCTGTACCTCGTTGAAGAGGGTTTGCCGGATCTTGCTGCGCTGTTCATCTTTTAATTCTGGTCGCTGAAGGAGGTGGACGGCTGCTGACAATGCAGATAGTGGTGTTCGCAGCTCGTGGACCATCTCTGCTACGATGTCGCTTTGTTTGAAGAGACGTGTGTTCTCAATGGCGATTGCGGCCTGGGCGGCTAATGCCTCCAGGACATGCTTGTCTTGCTCGGTGAATGTCCCCTCGAGTTTATTCACCGCTTCGATTACGCCAATTGTCTTATCTTTTGTTCTCAGAGGCACACCGAGGATCGATTTCGAGCGATCCGATATTATCAAGTCGACCTCGCGGAAAAAGCGAGAATCTTCTGGTGCATCATCCACAAGAAGCGGTTCACGGTGAGTGAATATCCATCCGGCAACGCTATTTTCAGGCGGTATCGCTATTAGCGTGTCGTCAGAGCGGAGCGGTACGGTAGCAGCTTCGAAGTAAAGCTGATTCCTTTGTGAATTGTAGAGGAGCAGGGCGGCGGCTTGGGAGTCGGTCAACTCTTTGGCGGCGTCAACGATCATCTGCAGGAGCGTGCTCAGTTCTAGCGTTGACACCAGATCCGAGGTCATCTCCAGGAGGCGATCATATCGCTTGAGCAGCGCGTCGACGCTATTGTGGTTATTGGTCGTTAATAAGTCATTTTGTTTCTTGGGGCTCACGCAGCACCTCTTGAAGAATCATCGGCAGCACAACTGCTACATCGTCGTGGATGACGAAATCCGCGCGTACGTCAAGGTATGTTGGTTCGTTATTGATGATAATGAGTTTAGCGCCAGCGTTCAATGCAGGGATCGGCATCGAAGCTGCCGGCATGACTTCCAAAGATGAACCGGCGACTACGATTAGGTCCGCTTCATCGATTAATTCTTGCGCCTCACAAACGATGCAAGCCGGCAGCTGCTCGCCAAAAAGGATGATGTCCGGTTTGAGCAAACCGCCGCAATGATCGCAATATGGCAAAGCGCCGCTGTGGGCAAAATCATTGATCAGGCTTTCTGCGTTGTGCTTTTGATAACACAATGTGCAAGTTGCCTCACGCAAATGACCGTGTATTTCGTAAATACATGTAGATCCTGCCTTGCGATGGAGGTCATCGATATTTTGAGTGATGATGCCTTGCAAAAAACCAGCCTGTTCCAATTCCGCGAGCGCGGTGTGTGCCGGATTGGGTACAGCATCAATCATTGTTTTCACAAGGGGTCTAACCCACTTGAAGAAGTCTTCTGGGTGATAACGGAAGGCGGTGAGAGAGGCCACCGTCATTGCGTCAAACTTTTTCCAAAGCCCAGAATCATGGGAGCGAAAGTCGGGGATTCCAGAGCGTGTAGAGATCCCTGCGCCAGTGAGGGCGACCACCCGACGGGCGGAGCGGAATACGGCCGCGCTCTTCTCAATAGATTCAGCGAGTTGAGAGTGAGTCACAAACGCTATCGACCTTTGGGAGGTTGAAGGTACGTAAGGAGAGATTCAGCGAGTTTGCGGATTTGTTCGCTCACCAAAGAATCAGCGTAGGAGTCGACAAGTGGTGATCCCGCTTGTGAAGCTTGATGAGCTTGCTCGGGGGCAGGGGAGACGATCCCCGCTAATTCAATTCCA
The DNA here is from genome assembly GCA_030606845.1 of Anaerolineales bacterium. Taxonomy (GTDB): domain Bacteria; phylum Chloroflexota; class Anaerolineae; order Anaerolineales; family E44-bin32; genus E44-bin32. Next base: position 6,378 of record JAUWFP010000034.1, read on the forward strand.
AGGTCACTTTCCACCTGTCTCCAGGGGACTTGTAGGCTTGTTCCGACGCGGTTGATAAGCGCAAGTCCAACCTTACTCGTATTAATACCGCTCGTTTCTAGTTCTTGCAGCAATGCACGTCCCATGGCATCCGAGGGGTAGACTGGTTCCACAACCAGGATGATGCGCCCGCATTGCTGTAAGAGGGGCTTCGTGTAGGGTTTCAACCCTGCGCCCAGGTCGAGAACGAGCAAGTCGCACATGGAGGCCAGGTTGGATAAGACCGCTTCAATCTGGGGGACGGCTTGTTCAAGTTCTGTCTCCCGAGGATGGAAAGAAGAAAGGAGCAAGCGGACACCACTCGAGTGATTGACGATCTCTGCCTCTACAGATCTGAGGTGGATGTCCTTCAAAGATCTGGAGAGTACGTTGGATAGACCGGAGGGGTCCTGGATATCCAGTTCCAAACCCATCGAGCCGTGACCCGGGTTAATCTCGGCGATGATTACATCATAGCCCTCATCGAGAAGTGCGACTCCAGAGTTTAAGGCTAGTGTTGTCGTTCCAATGCCGCTTCGAGATCCGAGGAACCCGATGATTTGAGCATTCGCCTCAGGCGCTGCAGCCGCTTGTGCAGAGCGAGCAAGCACCGCTTTCACATGGGCCGTAAGTTCAGCCGGGTGGGTGGGTTTCGTTAGGTAGTCGTCAACGCCAGCTTCAAAGCCCGCTACTTTATCGTCTACCATTGTTTTCGCGGTGAACATGATTATCGGAATATGCGCAAGTGCCGGGTTGGAGCGGAGACGCTTTGTAACCTCATATCCGTCGAGATCTGGCATCATCACGTCGAGGAGGATCAGCTCTGGCTTGTCCTCCGCGGCTTTGGCGAGCCCAATCGTCCCGTTGCTGGCGACGGAGATCTCGTAACCCTGGCGTTCAAGCATCAAGCCAACGAGTTTTAACGTGTCGACATCATCATCTATGATTAGTACTTTATTAGTCATCAGGAAAGCACCTTATCGATGATTCACTAGTCATCGCAGTTTAACATAACAGTGAATGATATTGCAAGCATACAAAGTACCCCTGAGGTACCCTGCAGGTGTAATTATAGAAACCATCCGTATGAGAAACATCATAGGGATTTCTCCCTCGCCGCTGCGCGGCTCAGTCGAAATGACAGGTTCTTCGCCAATGTCATTCTGAGCCGTAGCGTAGCGTAGGCGAAGAATCTCGTTATCCTTGGCGGAGAGCTTTCCCGAATTATTAACGAGATTCTTAGTCGGGGAGTTTATCCTATCTCTGTCGAAGGTCTCATCAGAAGTACATCGGTTCAGTTGAAAAAATCCACGGAAGCCATCCGCATGAGAAACATCATAGGGATTTCTCCATCGCCGCTGTGCGGCTCGGTCGAAATGACAAAGCAGAGGAGCCCTTCCCGATCTGTCATTTCGAGCGGAGCGAGAAATCCCTGAGACGAAACGGGCGTATCTCAAATAATATTATGGAGATTTCTCTATGGATTTCTCCTGACTCTGTCGAAGGACTCCTCAGACATGACATAGGTTCAGTCGAATTGACAGGTTCTTCGCCGATGTCATTCTGAGCCGAAGCGCAGCGTAGGTGAAGAATCTCGTTGCTGTCAGGAAGTACTCGTAATATCAAAAAACGAGATGCTTCGCTTCGCTCAGCATGACACGTTCCCGCTACCTATCATTTCGAGAAACGGATGAGTGTGAGTTCACTAAGACGAAACGGGTGTATCTCAATCAACAGGCGAGCGGAAATAAAGATGAAGATTCGGTTTTGATTGCGTGCAACGCTGCTATATAATCTTGTTCTATATGAATATCAAAGGTACCAACCTTAGATGACGCTTGAGTTATGGGGCTTTTCAGGGAGCCCCTCGATTGGAATGCCGCTACGTCCATCCGGCTATTTCCTCCTCCTGGGGGAAATAGCGCTGCTATTGGCGTTCCTTTTTATTCGCCAAGATTGGGCTAAGATCCGCCGCCAAGTTAACGGTTGGATTCGAGAGCCATCTTTTTTACTCCTCCTTCTCTCCGCACCCCTCGCCGCTCAGCTCTTCATGATCCGTCTTCCAGCACCATCGATGCTGGTCATTCCCGGGGTCCCACAAGGTGTAGAGGGACCTGCCTTCTCGATATTTGGAGCCTTCCCCTGGCTGCTCGCCGCTGGTTTCCTGGGAGGGGGGCCGGCGATAGTAATCGCCTTTGTGGGTGGGTTAGCGCGCAGCGCTTGGGAAACGCACAGCATCATCACTCCGCTGCACATGGCCCTTGTGGCTGCATTGGTTTCCTGGTTGTTGCGCCAGAATTATCGCGAGTGGCTGGGGCGTGCAGGGCGCAACCCGCTCATCGCCGCATTAATCGGTGGGCTTGCGCTGGGGACATTGGGCAGTGTGGAGCATTACATCTACAGCGGCGGCAGTTTTTATGATGCTTTAGATTTTGCATTTTCTCTGCTCCAACCCACATATCTAGCGGCTTTAATTGAGTTGGGTATTGCCGGCGGGATCTGCCTTTGGTTGCGCAATTCAAAACGCATACCCTGGTATTCGCCGCAGAGACTTGTTGTTGGACCTTACAACCGATCACTTGCTGCTCGGCTACTCTCACTTCTTGTCGTGGTAGGCGTTGTCTCAAGCAGCGTGCTGCTTATAGGGGATTGGGTCCTCGCACAGCAGGCAGCACAAGACCTTATTGAAAAACAGATGCTTCAGACCTCCGATCAAGTGTCGAGCACGATCCCATATTTCATCCAAACTGGAAGATCGATTGAAACACACATAGCCGAGGAGCTTGGCCCAGCGGTTGAAAACAGCAACGTTTCTGAAGAACAGATGAAGACGTTCCTGCGGACAATCGCCTTCTTCCGAACGCTTGCCGTCTTCGATAAGGACAAGAATCAACTCGCTGTGTACCCTGCGGAGGGAATTCTGTCTGAAGGGACTCCTTTCGAGTTAGGAGCAGCTCTGGATGCTGCGCTCCTGGGCGTCTCGGAAGAGGTGGTCCTGCGACCGGACAGGGAAGCTGCCTCAGCTCGGCTGGCTTTCGTTACACCCGTTCGTTCTCCAGAAAGCAATGAGCCGATTGGGGCGATTGTGGGCGTGACAGATCTGGATACCAATCCCTACCTCCTGCCGGTTATGGAGATCATTCAAGGACTTGCTCCTGGTCAGGCTTTCATCATCGATGCAGACGGCACGATCCTTGTTCACAACGATCCACGCCGCTTGATGTTGACATTTGAAAGCAGTGAGGCCGGCATCAACCAGGTGGTTTTAGAGACAGCTCCAGACGGCACTCGCAGACTGGTCAACACAAATGAAGTCAGCGGTTACCCTTGGTGGGTTGTTGTAACCGTAGCCCAGAGTGAGGTCCAGAAGCTGGCTTTACAAATCGCAGCAAACTTATTTGTCGTCGTCCTGGCGGTCGGCGTTGTTATGCTCCTCGCTGTCTATTTAATCAGCCGGCGACTAACGCAGCCCCTGCGCATGATGGCGAGTGTTGCCCAGTCGATCGCGCGCGGGAACCTGGAGCAGCCGGTGGTTGGTGAGGGTCAAGATGAAATCGGCCGCCTGGCTGTTTCTTTCGAGCGCATGCGCCGGCGTCTTAAAGCTCGCCTGGATGAAATGGGCTTGCTTCTCACCGCGAGTCAGGAGGTGGCGAGCTCCTTTAATCTTGATGAATCGCTGCCGCCGATCCTTGCAGGAATTAAGGATCTTACTCGCTCGGATTTTGTGCACCTAGCGCTAAGCCCGGATGAAACAATTAACTTCCACATGGAAACTTACACTGCAGGCGATGATCCCGGAAACTGGGCTGCGCTCGACGCTCAAATTCTCGAACTTTGTGAGACCTCGGGGAGGTTCACACTCGAGAACCCGACACGAGCGAAAGCGGTTCTGGATATTCAATCCCTCGACACTCCCCTGGAAGCGATGACCGCAGTGCCGCTGCAGAATGAAGATGTATTTGTCGGAGTCCTATGGATGGGTTACCGGCAGCCTCAAGTTTTTACCCCAGATGCGCTACGGCTCCTGTCGATTCTCTCAGGACAGCTTGCGGTTGCCGTTGTGAATGCGCGGCTGTATCAACAGGCGGAGCAAGAACGTCTGCAGCTCACTGCTGTGCTTGAAACAACGCCGGATGCAGTTATTTTGATTGATACGGATGATCGCATCTCGCTCGCTAATCCAGCGGCAGAAGTCGTTTTGAAGCGCAGCGCAGATGAATCTTTAGGTGAGTTGGTGGAAGAGTGTATCGAGTCGCAAGAGCTCCTCGATTTGCTTGATGAATCAGAGTCTGAATCACGTTCGGTGGAAATCCATTTGGATAAAGGGCAAATCATGTTCGCCTCAATTTCGGATATCCACTCACCGAGTGAAGGCACCTCAGGCCGTGTGTGCGTACTCTGGGACATCACTCATTACAAGAAGCTCGATACACTGAAGTCGGAGTTCGTCTCAACGGTAAGTCATGATTTGCGTGCTCCCTTAACGCTGATGCGCGGTTACGCCACCATGCTCAGTATGGTCGGGGCAATGAACGAACAGCAGAAGGAATTCATAAGCAAGATTCTCACGAGCGCGGACCAAATGGGAGAACTTATTGGCAATGTGCTAGATCTAGGCAGGATAGAGGCTGGTGTCGGGCTTGATGTGGAAACCATTCCGCTGGGCTCCATACTTGATTCGGTCTTGGACACATATCGACCACAGGCCGTGAACAAGCAGATTACATTAGACGTAGAGCTTGAAGAGGAGATGGAGCCGGTCGAAGTCGATGCGACGCTCATCCGCCAGGCGATTGCTAATCTGGTCGATAATGCCCTGAAATACACGCCGGCTGATGGCCTTGTCACCATCCATGCCGAGCAGCAGGAGGAATTCCAGATTCTGCAAGTTAAGGACAATGGCATGGGCATCGCTCCCACGGATCAGGCGCGCCTGTTCGAAAAATTTTATCGGGCCCGGGGACGCGAGACTTTGAGCATTAAAGGTTCGGGTTTAGGGCTGGCGATTGTCAAGTCCATTGTTCAGCAGCACGGTGGGAGAGTGTCCGTCGAGAGCAAGCTTGGTGAAGGCAGCACATTTACCATTTGGTTCCCTATTCGCCAGCCGGAAGAGGCGGAAGAAGCCGCAGTGGAGTGAGCGGGTAAAGAGCGAAAAATTGACGCTGCATTCCAATCTCTGCTATAATCTTGCACAACAACCGAAGAGGAAAGGCGTACATCATCAGGAGGAGTAAGCCGAACCGCGCTGACAGAGAAGGAGAGGCCAAAGACTGAGAGCCCTCCGCAGCGGCAGCGGCTGAACGTCGCCCGATGCGCCCGCCGAAGAAACTGTTGGCAGGTCAACAGGAGTAGAGCGGCGCGGGTGAGCCCGTTACAGCGAAGCCCGGATGCTGGTCCAGGGCAATGAGCGCGCTCGTACAGGGATGTGCGGCGAACTGAGGTGGTACCGCGGAGGTTCAACCCTTCGTCCTCATGGACAAGGGGTTTTTCTGTTTAATGGACCCTATAGTGGGCTATTGCGATCGAGGGATGAGTTCCATTCTCTCGAGGAGGTGGATTGAGCGATGTCTGATTTCAAGCTTGCCAAGACCTACGATTTTAACGATGTGGAAAGCCGGATTTACCAGTGGTGGGAAGAATCCGGGTATTTCACGCCGGAGATGCAGCCGGGGGTTAAGCCCTATATCATCTCCATGCCTCCGCCGAATGTCACCGGTGAAATGCATATCGGACACGCCATGTTTGTCGCCATCGAGGACCTAATGATCCGTCATAGCCGGATGACCGGCGTTCCGACGCTATGGCTGCCGGGGACGGATCACGCTGGGATTGCCACTCAGCTTCAGGTCGAAAAATACCTTCTTAGGACGGATGAAGTCACGCGGGAAGAGATCGGACGCGATGCGTTTGTCCAGAAAACCTGGGAATGGAAGGAAAAATATGGGGGGATCATCACGCAGCAGCTGCGCCGTCTCGGGGCTTCCTGCGATTGGACGCGAGAAAGATTTACGCGCGACGAGGGTTTATCCGTGGCAGTTCTTGAAGCCTTCGTTCGGCTGTATGAGAAAGGATACATTTACCGCGGGACGTATCTGATCAATTGGTCTCCAGGGCTCCAAACGGCGGTTAGCGATCTCGAGGTGGAATATCATGAGGAACAGGGTTCTCTTTATTACTTCAATTACCGCGTGGAAGGGTCTGATGAGAATATCCCCGTCGCAACAACCAGACCTGAAACGATCCTTGGCGACACGGCGGTAGCGATTCATCCCGATGATAAGCGGTATCAGCACCTAATCGGAAAGACCTGTCTTGTGCCCATTCTCGATCGGCAAATCCCGGTCATTGCCGATGATTACGTCGACCTGGAGTTTGGAACAGGTGCGTTGAAAATCACACCCGGTCATGACCCGGATGACTATGAAATTGGTCAACGGCACAAACTGCCGGTACTCAACATCCTCAATGCGGATGCGACGATGAACGATGCGGCCGGCCCGTACGCTGGCCTGGATCGATTCGAGTGCCGCAAGAAGCTCTGGGCGGATATGGAAGCACAAGGGCTCACGTTGAAGACTGA
>JAUWFP010000313.1 GCA_030606845.1 Anaerolineales bacterium
GGTCTTTGTGAATGCTTCACCCTGAGCGAGTTCGGTCCCATCTGGGATGGTTACATCGGATACAAAAGCGGCGCGGTTGCAGGGCACTTCTGTCGTTGTGGGAATAGGCGTATTCGTGTTCGTCGGCGATGCTGAAAGTTCGGTCGCTGTCGCAGGAGGAGGCGTAAGGGCGATGGTTGGCGGAGGTTCCTGTGTTTCATCTGCAGAATCCGTCAGCCGGACCTCAACGGTTTGGGCGGCATAAGTGGGGAGCGGATCCGGAGAGGAAGCTACCCCTGGAAGGTTGCAGGCGATCGCGCTGAGGATTAATACTGCGGAAAAGAGCAAAGGGCGTTTCATCATATACCTTCCTTACGAATCAATCATTCGAATGAAGTGACCGTTTATTGGATATTCCGCTTTCTACTCAGCATGCTACAGCGCACTCGCCTGCGGGTCAAGTGGGATCTAGCGGTACGATGCGCGTTGGATTAGATCCAGAGCGAGTGTATACAACTTAATGGCCAAAGAAGTAGGGCAGGTAAAGTTTTGGGTAGTCTCAGCCGTCTAATACTGGCGCACCGATCATGCTCCACGGACCAGCCCACTCGATCTTCACCTTGACGAGTTCACCGAGGAGATGCGCTTCGGATTCAAAGAAGACCAGCTTGTTTGTGCGCGTTCGCCCTTTCCAGCGGGCATCATGTTTCTCCTCGACAAGTACCTCCTCCGTTTTTCCAACGAAGCGGGCGTTTATCCGCTCTGCGATCTTCGCCTGCAAATCCTCTAGCGCCCGAAATCGGCGCATTTTTTCTTCAGCGGAGGTGTCGTCCTGCATGCGCCGTGCGGAAACCGTCTGCGGTCGGGGGGAGTATCGCGCCAGATGAGCAACGTCTAGTGCAAGCTCTTCTAGAAGAGCGTACGATCTCTGGAATTGAGATTCTGTCTCACCCGGGAATCCAACGATGATGTCCGTGGCGATTGAAACTCCGGGGATGGTCTCTCGGATTCTGTTGATGAGGCTGCGGTAATCGTCAGAGGTGTAACCGCGATGCATGCGTTCGAGAATTTCGTCGTCGCCAGATTGAATTGGGACCTCAATATGTTCGCAAACCTTGGGAAGCGAGGCCACGGTATTAATCAACTCGTCAGTCATCCAATTGGGGTGAGAGGTGAGAAAGCGTATGCGTTTTAACCCATCGATCTCGTGGAGGGCAGAAAAAAGATCGCCAAGACCAGGGCTGCCTTCGATGTCCATGCCGTAGCGGTCGACGATCTGACCGAGCAGGGTCACTTCGCGCACTCCCTGTGAGACGAGGGATTCAATCTCCACCGCGATCTCGTTGATCGGGCGACTCCGTTCAACGCCTCGTCGGAAGGGGATGACGCAGTAAGTGCAAGCGTGCGAACAGCCATAGACAACAGGTACATAGGCGGAAACTAATCTCCCCTGTTCTCTCTGCGGGAGGAGAAGTTCATCATCCATTAGTTCAAATCGGCTCTGCGTCTTAGCTTCAACCGTTTCCTTGCCCTCAAGATTGAGCAGGTGGTTTATCAAAGGAACAGGGTCGGAGGGCGGGGAGAAAACGTCCACGAAGGGGTACTTCTCGCGCATTTGTTGATTGCTCTTTACGCCAACCATGCAGCCCATCAGATTAATAACGAGGTCGGGACGGTTCTCCTTCAGGGGACGCAGGGAGGTAAGTCTGCCGTGGGCTTTATCCTCAGCGCTTTGACGCACAACGCAAGTGTTTAACATAATTACGTCGGCTAGATCCGCTTTTGACGTCGGCTGATAGCCGAGTCTCTCGAGGGCTGAAGCCACTCGCTGCGAATCAGCGACGTTCATCTGACAGCCAGAAGTCCAGATGTGATATTTCATGGCGAGGATTATAACTTGAGACAGTCTGAATTTGCGCGTATTGTCAGATCAGCATACCAGGAAAGGTGACAGTTGTTGAGTTCGATTGCGGTTGGAGTATGATAGTAGTGCTTGGGTGTGACTACCCGGAATTTATTGAATAGAAGGCTTAAAACCAATGCGAGCTTCCCAAAGGAACGGATGCAGATCGATGAGCAGGAGGCGATTGTCGAATTCGCTGCTTGTGCTGGCCCTGTGTATCCTCCCAACGAGCTGCAACCCGTCTCCCGGGAAGATAAGCGATGGGGCCAGCCCCAAAGCCACCGCCACGCGACCCGCAGAACCGATTTTACCGACCGTAACTGCAGCGAGACCGCAGGCCAGCCCGACGGCGCAACGAGAATGTCGGGAGAAAACTGGTGAAGTGCGTTCCTTGACCTATCCCGGGGCAGTCTTCCATGAAGACGTGCGACTGACGGTTTACCTTCCGCCATGCTATTCAAACTCAAATGAGCGATACCCCAGCCTCTATCTCTTGCATGGTTACCCAAAGGACGAACAGCACTGGGAGACGCTGGGGGTGATCGATCTTGTCGAGGAAGGTATTCTCGCCGGTAAATGGCCGCCAACCCTGCTAATCTTGCCAAATCAGCCGGAGCCTCTATTTACAAAGACCGATGGTGGTCCGGGTTCCTATGAGCAAGAGATGATCGAAGGGTTAGTTCCTTTCATCGATGAGACTTTCAGGACTATTAAGAAACCGCAGTCCAGGGCAATTGCCGGGGTCTCGCGCGGGGGTGTCTGGGCGCTCGAGATAGGGCTTCGCAACCCGGATATTTTCAACACGGTCGC
>JAUWFP010000007.1 GCA_030606845.1 Anaerolineales bacterium
AGCGCTGTGTCATATGCATCGGCAGCCTCTAGATATCGCTCAAAGTGCAACAGATTTGACCCCAGATTAAACCAGGAAAACTCATCCTCGGGATCAAGCTCAATCTCACGTTGCGCGCGATCCAATGCCCGTTCGCGGTTCTCATCTAGGTCGAAATCTGGACCCAATATTGATTCGAGCGGCGCGGGATCTGCCACAGGGTAGACATACATGTATACGTGATTGAAGGCTTTCCAAGCCTCCTCAAGGTCGATATAGGTTATTTCCCGATCTGGACCGATGAAGGAGTCCTGACCCACGAAAACCTGCCGCGAATCGTCGTATCCCGTAAGCAGCATATAATGGCCCGCCCAGCCGTTGTCAGGGCCGTCGCTCACGATAACATATCCCTTTTCAACCACAACCGGGTACCCCATCGCCAGAAACCGCTTTAAGGTTTCGATCGTCCCCCCCACACGAAAATCGGCTTCCAGCCAACCGGCTCGATTGCGAACGAAATAGATCATTTCTTCGATGTTGACGTTCTTGTCCCCGCGATCAGGTTTTATTAAATCCGAGATCTCAAACTGATCCCCCTCCCAACCAAAGAAGCGCAGGGCAATCGCCAGCGTCGCTGGTCCACAATTATTCCAATCCTGCTTCTCCCACTCCGGTGAGGGAAGCATCACCGATTCGGGTAAAGGAAAGGGTGTGGGCGCGGGGGTGGGACTCGGGTCGCTCTGGACCACATCTGATGTTGGGGAAGGTACGGAGGTTGGCGGGGTCGTGATTACCGTTGCGCCGGATGGTGTCGGCAGCACGTCATGCGGAAATATCCACCCGCGAACGATTCCAATGGCCGCATCGATGCGCCACTCGAGGTTGAACTTGACGCTCGGAATCTGATAGATCCCGGCAAGAAGCAGACCAACTAATATCGTACCAACAAGAAACCACAATATCCGCGAACGCATGGGCGGATTATATCAGCCCTCTTTGGTCCAATTCGGATTTACAATAAAGATACAAGTCCTTCACCCGTTCTTAAATCGAGAAATCCCCGGCGAGAAAAAGCCATATAAGAAGTGGGGGTACACTGGCAAACTGGCCCTTCACAGTGAGGATTTGTCCATAACCCCAACATCATCATCCTGCCCTCGAAGCGTTATGAGACTAATTTCCTGGTCGCCAAATAACCCATAAGGTGCTGTATACTCCAGGGTGGGATTCACCGTGGCTTTCCAACGATGCAAACTGGGGCCGAAGCGATGGCCCTATATGACCGAAACCATAACAATATCCGCCGAAGGGCCCGACCATCGCCGACTTATGGATAGAACATGCAACTAGAAACTGCGCTGTTGATAATCCCTCCAAAACCGGTTCAGGTATTCAGTTTCCCGATTCGGGAGCAATACGATGTGAAATCCTTCGAGAGCAATGTCCCTGCTCACATTACGCTGCTCTACCCCTTTGTTCCTCCGGAACAGGTTGAAACTGCAATTGAGGAACTCAATCGCCTATGCGCGGGGATTTCTCCCTTCGAGGTCACATTAGACCATTATGGGACGTTCAAAGGCGCCATATTCCTCGAAACCTCAAACCCGGAGCCGATCGTTCAGCTTCACCACCAGCTTTCAGAAGCCTTCCCGGAGTACCCGGTTTACGAGGGCGAGCATGGGACCGAGCTTCACCCCCACCTCACTTTGGCCCGCTTTGAAGATCCCGAGGATGCGGATAATATTAAGCTTCCTCCAGTTCCATCGTTCAGTTTTTCTGTCGATAAAATTCACCTCTACCTCGGCTCCACCGAAGACGACGCGCCCTTCATCCCACGCGCCGTAATCCCGCTCGGAAATAATGCATGAGCCCGTCTTGTTCTTTGGACGGCTATGGGGTTGCGGCTGCTTTCCCCTTCTCCGGGGATTGGAGTAATTCATGGACATAGCCATCGAGCTCATCAAAGATATGCTTATCCCGGGCTCAACCGCGTTCCTCCTTCTTGGCCTCATCTTCGGAGTTATCCTGCTCTTCATCGGTTGGAGGACCGAGAAGTGGGGAAGACGCTGGCTGCTTTTCTTATCGATCCTATACGTGTTGCTCAGCATCCCGCTCGCCGCCTCGCTGCTCGAGCGCGGCTTGAGTGTAGGCTATGAACCCATCAGCTCTGCGGCAGAGTACGCAGACGTGGATGCGATCGTGATCCTTGGCGGAGGCGGCGCCTCATTTCGGGCTGGAGACTTGGAAGTGAATTCCGTGAGCGAGTCGAGTGCGCTGCGGGCGATGGAGGGCGCTCGCTTGTATCAGATGCTCGATGACCCGATTGTTATCGTCTCCGGCGGCACCAACCCGAGAAGCGGCTTGCTCACGCCTGAGAGCGAACCAATGCGCGATACTCTGGTGAAATTAGGTGTTCCCAGTCAAAGAATCCTGCTTGAGTCGGACTCATCTAACACACACGACCAGGCGCTCAACGTCCCGCCGATGCTCACCGCGGCTGGTAGCGAACGATTTATCCTCGTCACCTCACCAACACACATGCGCCGGGCGTATTTCTCCTTCCTGGAGCAAGGTGTAGAGCCCATTCCGGCAATATCCGCCCCACGCTCCGAAACAAGCAACTTCTCATCGACCAGCGTTGTGCCTGATCTTGGAGCGCTGGCTGTAAGCCAATCCGCTCTGCGAGAATGGATGGGCTTGATTTACTACACATTACGAGGCTGGATATAATAAGTTTTGCAGCCATCGAGTTCCAGGTCACACCTTCAAACAATCTGGAAAACTGCATATAATTGACCTTCCAAACCGTAAATCTGGTTCCCTTCCAACCCAAAGGGAGTTCAACAGATGCCCGATCTAACACCCTGGGAAACACTGAAACGTACGCTTTTACTCGACCGTTCACCCTGGATGCGGATTTTCGAAGATGATGTCCGTCTTCCTGACGGACGCGTCATCGAGGGGTACTTGCGCCTGGAGACTTCCGGATACGTGATGATCGTTCCCGTTAGACCCGACGCTCACATTGGGCTTGTCCGCTCCTACAAGCGCGGAGTTGATGGGGTTGATATCCAACCGCCAGCGGGGATACTCGAGCAGGGGGAGGACCCATTAGAGGCCGCGAAGCGCGAGCTCAAGGAGGAGCTTGGCTGCGTGGCGACAACCTGGTATGAACTCGGCGAGGTCGTCCTGAGCGGGAATTACTTCGCGGGATATGCCCACTTCTTTCTAGCAACCGGATGCCGGGAGATCGCCGAGCCTGATTCCGGCGATCTAGAGGAGCAGGAGGTCGTATGGCTCCCGCTTGAGGAGGCCCGCCGCAGTTGGTCTGAAGGTGGTTTTCGCCAGGTCGGTGCCGTGGCAGCGCTCGGCTTGGCGTTCCAGAAAATCGATAAAGTGGGGCTCGAGTAAATTTCGCGCCAATCAAGGAATAAGCCGTTGACAGAACGAAACCTCGAACGAGCCGCGCTGCGCGGCGAACCATCCTACGTTTGGCGCGCTGGCCAGGAGCGCCGTCTGCGCATGATCCTTGCCGGAGCAGACGGCCGCGAAGCTGGTGTTATCTTAGACAACGGCTGCGGTGTGGGCGAATATATGACCCGCTTCGCCGAACTTACATCCCACATCTATGGCTTGGAATTCGACCCCGATCATGCTACATCTGCCTCAAAGCTGGGTCACAAAATCGTGCAGGGAGCCGGTGAGGATCTCCCTTTTAGCGACGAAACCTTCGATCTCGTCCTCTCCCATGAGGTGCTTGAACACGTAGAAGATGATCGAGCTGCGCTCGAGGAGATCGTTCGTGTGCTGCGCTCCCCCAATTCGGAGTCTTCAGGCGGAGGCAGGCTCGTTCTCTTTGTCCCTAATCGCGGTTATCCGTTCGAAACCCACGGCGTCTATCTTCGCGGCCGGTACCGCTTCGGTAATATCCCGCTGGTCAATTATCTCCCCCGCCGGTTTCGCGATCGACTCGCCCCGCATGTGCGCGTCTATACCCGCGGAGACCTCGAGCGGCTCTTCCACGGTTTACCTATCAAGATTATTCACACCACAAGAATTTTTGGGGCTTACGACAACATCATCGCTCGCTGGCCAAGTGCGGGGAAGCTATTGCGCACTCTCCTCCAGGCGCTGGAAGCGACTCCCTTACGAGTTTTTGGTTTATCTCACTTCTGGGTTATCGAGAGGATTTAGTAGCGCTCAATCATTCCCCAGCGACGCAGATATCCCCGCAGCGGAGGCTGGCTCCAACCAGTTTAACCAATCCGACCTCAACCCGCCCTTACATGCCCGATTTCCTGGATATCGACAGGCACACCTTCGATCTCCGACGGGACAAAATCCTCAGGCGCCAATTGAGCTCGAGGCACTTTATGGGTGACCATCACGACCAGAACCACCTCGTCGGTCAGTTCCCCGGCGCGCATGCGCAATCCCACGCCCACGCCCATCACATTTGCTTTTTGAAGCAATGCACCCTCGTGTTTTTCCTTAACCGCCATTGCCTTTTGGTAAGACTCTGTTGGCATTATCTCAAATTCAGAGGGTTTATTCATAGAGTCACATCCAGACAATCCAGTACGGATTGGATTGGATTGTGCAGTGTGACTTGATCGGAACCTGCGAATAACAGACCGACGGCCTGCATGGACTCCCCGGCCACGAGTAGAGAGCCGGAATCGCCCGGCTGCGACATCGCTGTCGTCACAATCTGATTCTCAAAACGCGCGGTTCGATCACCGTAATCAATGGTGACGGTCACATCTAAGACCATAATCTGTCCCGTCGTCAACCCCGTTGTCCTGCCGGATTTTCGTACACGCATGCTGAGCATCGCCGGGAGAATGCCGCTTATCGCTCCGATCTCCAGGATCTCATCAAGAACTTCTCGGTCGTTTACCGGTCTGGCGATGGCGGCGTCGACCTGATTGGTCGCCTGGGGGTCACTCCAGAAGGCTTGTACTCGATGCTTGGATCCCAACAACTTCGCCATCGCATTGCCAAATGCAACATAGGTTTCGGCTGTGCTGCAATCGACCGGAGCATGATTGAAGCGGATCGGGCAGAAGCGTTCCAGGGTCGCAAAAGTGTCTTTCTCTTCCCTGCCGCCGTCCACCGCGCCTGGTTGCAAGATTGGATCTCCATGTTGTCCTTGATTGTTATTGGCTAAAACGTGGTTATTCGAGAGGATCATGCGTGTGCCGGTTGTCCGGTCGCGGACAACCACGCCTAGCGTCCCGGCGGTAATCTTGTAATGCCCCAAACTTACCCCCCCAAGTGCTGGACGCCAACGGTCGTTGCGCTCTTGCTGGGCACGCAGGAACCCAACCTGTATGACATCCGTAGAAATCCCTTCGACTTCTTCGGGTACCAATGCCGAGGGATCAAGCCCGGCTTGTGGGATCTTCTGACTCACCATCGCAATGACACAAAGGTCTCCAAGCTGCTTCCCATTGCGGGTTTTATACCCCGTTCCCACACCCAGCACGTTGGGCTTCGCCAGGATGGCTTCCTTGTGACGCTCTTTTATTTCGGTTACCTGTCTGCGCTCCCACATACTTATTCTCCTCGGCTTGATCAAGATGCCTTGTATTCAAGTATAAACTGGGAATTGCACATTCCGTGCCTATTTTCTTTTGAGAAGGGACAATTATCTATGAATAACCTCCCGCAGGTGTTGAACCTGCGGGAGGTTTAATAAATGGTTAATTACACTCCTCGATTATTTCTCTTGTTGAATTCCGGAGTATGCTGGATAACTCCGGGAAATCCTACAAGTGAATCGCGTGACCCTCCGCATGATGAGCAGCTTCCATCACAACTTCACTCAGCGTCGGGTGGGCATGGACGTTGCGAGCGATCTCCGCGGGCGTAAGTTCCATCATCTGCGCCAGAGTGAGTTCCGGCAGGAGCTCGGTCACTTCCGGCCCGATCATGTGCGCGCCCAGGATTTCTCCACATTTTGCATCCGTCACGATCTTGACCCAACCGCCGTAATCCCCCAAGCCTAAAGCTTTTCCGCTTGCCTGAAATGGGAAACGCCCGATTTTTACCTCAAAACCGCGTTCTTCCGCTTGCGCCTTGGTTAGCCCGAACGATGCGACCTGCGGCTGGCAGTACGTTGCCCGCGGCATCATCTCGTAATCCAGGGTTGTCGTATCGACGCCAGCGATATTCTCAGCGCAGATGATCCCCATCGCAGAGGCGACATGGGCGAGCATGAGCTTGCCGGTGACGTCGCCAATCGCCCAGATTCCAGCGGTGGGCGTCGCCATGCGTTCATCGACCACAGGAAACCCGCGCTCATCCAACTTCACTCCAGCGGTCTTAAGATCCAGATCCTTGGTGTTCGGTCGGAAGCCCATTGCCAGAAGGGCTTGCTCGGCATCGAGAGTTTGCTCACCATCCGATCCGGAAACAGTGACCTTCACTTTCGTTTTCAGCCGTTCAATCCCCTCGACTTTCGTCCCTGCCAGAACTTTTATGCCCCGTTTACTAAATGCTTTCGTGAGCTCCTGGCTTACTTCCTCGTCTTCCAACGGCGCGATGCGCGGCAGCATTTCCACCAGCGTCACATCCACACCATAAGCGCTCCAGATCGTTGCGAACTCGAGTCCAATTGCTCCCGCCCCAATAATCACCACGGATTTCGGCAGATGCTCCTGCAGAATCGCGTCTCGGTAGGACAGAACCCTATCCCCATCTGCTTCCATCCCCGGGATAACCATCGGAGAAGCGCCCGTCGCCAGCACGATGTCCGCTGCCATTATCGTCGTGCTTTCACCATCCTCACCTTTCACAGCAATTTTATTAGGTCCGGTGAAAGCAGCACGTCCCATGTGGATATCGACCTTATTCTTTTTCAACAGAAACCCGACGCCTTTTGCCAACCGCCCGGAGACTTTGCGGCTTCGCTTTACAGCCGCGCCGTAATCCAGAGTTAAGCCATCAACTTTGAATCCAAATTCGTTCCCCCGCTCCCTCAGCGTGTGGGCAACTTCGGCGTTCTTCAACAAAGCCTTTGACGGGATGCAGCCGACGTTCAGGCAAACCCCGCCTAGAAACTCCCTCTCAATAATGGCTGTCTTTTTGCCCAGTTGGGTAGCTCTGATAGCACAGACGTAGCCACCAGGCCCTGCTCCTACGACGATGACATCGTATTCCGTCATTGAAAAAACCTCCCGATACAGATGATCCTAATTCTAACCTATGCCTGTGTAAAAACGTCTCGTCGCTCAGCACAATTGTGAGGATATGATGTTCAATGAGAGGGAAGATGATTCTGTACGACTGCGGCGAGGCACGCGCCTCACCTTCTTCAGCGCTATCTCAGTTAGGGATCAGGAAGGAGAATGACGGGGACTCTGATGATTTCGGCTTTTCCGCCGGGTGAACCAGACCAACGTAGGTTTACTCGGGCGCCCGCTCAAATTTGAGGAGATAAGATAAAACCGGGTATCGAGTACCCGGTTCGAATAACGTTCTAATGGGTGATCAGGCTGCTCGAGCGGAGATGGGTTCCTCGATCACCGTGGGGACTTGAACGTTGAGATACTGCTGAACATCCTCAAGCGCCTGTTGATAGATGCTTAAGAGTTCCAGGTCTGAGCCTTTGTACCGCCGCAGGCTTTGTTTTGAACACGCTTTGCAGCCACGCATCGCCCGGTATGAATCGGTTTCACAACTCAAACATCCGTCAAGCCTAATCATCATCAAAGAGAACGCTAAAAGTTCAATGTCGCCTTCGGGAAGGTCGGAAATACGCTCGACCAGCGCACACCAATCATCCCCACGCGAGTGTTGCAAATTTGAAATCACATGCACTGGAAAGAGCAATTCGTTGTCCGCATACATAGAGGCCGCGACTCCTGATGGTGGGATGATGGACACGACAGCTGTACTTTCCTCATTGTAGATTCGGGGGAATCCTCAGGGCAGAGTACTTTAGTACCAAGAGGTTTGTCACCTTCGCGAACGATCCAATCCCCTTCGTTTCAGGCCAAATTGGCTGTCGATTGGGTGATCGCAGCTACAGAGTTGGATTTATTACGGGTAAGAAGATAGTTGTGTAGCCCACCCCCGCGGCGAACAAGCAACCCTATCAGGCGCCGCCCGCACCATAGAGCTCAGCGTCGGTGGGTGTTCGCCCTGAAGGATCGTAGACGTACACCCAGGTTCCTTCCTCTGCCCAGTTGAAGATCCAATGAGAGTCGAAAGGCGACATATTTACACAGCCATGGGAGCGGGGATAGCCATAGCCATTGTGCCAGTATGACCCATGGATTGCCCGCGATTCATCAAAATAAAGAATCCAGGGAACATCCTCGAGGTAGTAAAAATCCGAGCGGTCAGCGGCAAACGATCCTGCCATGGGATCGGCCTTAAGTTTTTCGTATATCTGGAAAACTCCGGGCTGCGTCCACCAGCCATCCAGTCCCGTGGAGATGAGTGTCGCGAACACCAATTGCCCTTGTTCATAGACCGTCATTGTTTGCTCGTAGAGGTCAATCGAAATCCAGCGATCGGATTCGACCCCCTCGGGGCGCGTTCCGTCGGGGATTACTTTCGCTATTCTGCGCTGTTCGATCCACTCATCCGGACCAATTTGATACCACACCCAGCCATCTACCTCCCGCGAATCGGATACATAGACCATCTGAAAGCGTTCGACCGTACGGCCTGTTTTGGGCTGGTTTAGTCCTGGTTCTCGACTTGTTTCTGTGTGGGTAAGCACCCATGCAAAGGTCTGACTTGGTGTACGAGAGAAAGCTAAGCCCTTATAGGATGGTGTTGTGAGGCGAGCCATGCCGTCCCCACGGACATAGACGCCGGGAACGATCATGTAGGCTACCGCATTGTCCTGATCATAGCGTTCGATCCATGAGAAAAATACAAAACCGGGTTCAATAACCCGATATGGATTCTGCCCTTTTAATGCATCCTGCAAGCTGGTATAGAGAGGCGTTCCATCCTTGCTTTTTGACTGCACGTAGTAGAAAGGCAGGTCGCCCAGGGACTCGTCAAGCCGCACAAGTGGGAGCGGCCGTTGTGGCAGAAGACCTTTACTTGCGAGCTCGTTGATTTCTGCTCGCTCACCCTGCGCCCTGCAGCGCTCAGGGAATCTCAGTTGAAAGCGGACAGGACACACCGTGCTATTGGCTTCCACATCACCATCCACGCCATCCGGAGAACCTGCCTGTGCAGGCAACGCGTTTACCCCCACGAACAGGACGCCGATAAGAATTCCCAGAGCTGTTTCCAGACGAAATTTCGCCATAATTGGACACCTTAGGTCTAGAATTATAACCAGCAAACGCGCAGATGTCACTACCCCCGGCATCCCAGAGTGACGATGCCGGTAAGATGCGTGCAACTACAAAAGTGGATCGATGGAATCGCCCACCGATCCACTTGCGCTTGTTCGTTTACAAGATCTACTTATGCTCCAGGACCTCGGCAGTCAATCGCTCGAGGAAGGCTTCCACTGACAATGCCCCCAAGTCCTCTCCTGAACGCATCCGTACGGCAATCTGCTCGGCTTCCGCCTCACGATCCCCGACGACGAGCATATAGGGAATCTTCTGGAGCTGAGCGTCGCGGATCTTGGCATTCATACGCTCACTGCGTTGGTCAACATCAACTCGCACACCAGCTTCACTTAATTGAACAGCTACCTTTTCGGCGTACTCAACGTGCCGGTCCGCGATCGGGATCAGGGTTGCCTGGATTGGTGCCAACCAAGTGGGGAATGCCCCAGCGTGGTGTTCAATCAACACCCCCATGAACCGTTCCATGGACCCGAATAAGGCGCGGTGGATCATATAGGGTCGATGTTCCTGACCATCCTCACCAATGTAAGCCATATCAAAACGTTCTGGGAGAATGAAGTCGAACTGGATCGTAGTCAGCTGCCACTCCCGTCCGAGGGCGTCGTTCAACTTTAAATCGATCTTCGGACCGTAGAAAACGGCTTCTCCCTCGTCGATCTCATAAGGAACCCCGACGCGTTCGAGTGAACTGCGGAGCGCCTCCGTTGGTGCTTCCCAATCTTCTGGTCTCCCCGCTGCCTTTTCAGGATTCCGCGTCGAGAGATACGCCTGAAAATCTTCGAAGCCGAAAGCGCGCAGGATATTCAGACTGAAATCGAGAACCCGGTCGATCTCCTCCGGCATCTGGTCCGGTCGGCAGAACAGGTGCGCGTCATCCTGGGTGAAACCGCGGACGCGTAGCAAGCCGTGAAGGACGCCGCTCCGCTCGTAGCGATACACTGTACCCCACTCAGCGTACCGCAGCGGAAGATCCCGATACGAGCGCGTACGACTCTTATAGATTTGGACGTGGAAGGGGCAGTTCATCGGTTTCAGGTAATACTGCTGCCCTTCAATATCCAGCGGAGCGTACATCCCGTCTTGATACCAGTCGAGATGGCCACTCGTCTCCCATAACTGCGCTTTTCCGATATGGGGTGAGTAAACGAACTCATACCCTCCCTTTTCGTGTTCATCGCGAGCGTAGTCCTCAGCAAGCTTACGCACCATGCCGCCCTTCGGATGCCACAGGATCAGTCCTGGACCAACTGCATCGCTCACGCTGTATAGATCGAGTTCCTTTCCTAAGCGGCGGTGATCGCGCTTCTTCGCCTCTTCCAGCCTCCATAGGTACTGGTCAAGTTCGTCCGCTGATTCCCACGCCGTGCCGTAGATGCGCTGCAGCATGGGGCGTTTCTCATCTCCGCGCCAGTAGGCACCGGCGACATTAAGCAGCTTGACGGCTTTTGGATTAATTTTTTTCGTGCTCTTTACATGCGGTCCGCGGCAGAGGTCCGTGAAGATATCGTGCGTATAGATGGAAATCTCCGGCTTCTCTTCGATCGGCTCACCGTATTCATCCATCCCACCAGCCTCCAGGCCTTCGATGAGTTCGATTTTATACGGTTGATCGGCGAACCGTTCTTGAGCATCTTCTGCGGACAGAACCTCACGCTGGAATTCGAAATCGCCGGCGATGATTTCCTTCATCCTCGCTTCGACGCCCTCGAGATCCTCCGGGGTTAGCGGGCGCGGCAGATCGAAGTCATAGTAAAAGCCGTCCTCAATCGGGGGGCCAATGGCGATCTTCGCCTCTCCCGGGAACATCTCCATCACAGCTTGCGCCATGATGTGCGCCGTGGAGTGACGAATGCGGTACAGCTCCGATTCCTCATACTGTGCTTTCTTTCCCTTTGCCATCTCGAACCTCCTTAACAATTCCACGTATTAAACAAAAATTCCCACCCTCTGGGGCGGGAGAATAAACTCACACGGTTCCACCCAGATTGACCCGTGGTGGGTCATCTCTGTCAGCCGCTAACGGTGCTGCTCCGTTCGCCATACTCGGCCGATTATTGGCCTTTCCGGTTTCCGCTCGCGGGTGGTTTTCGTCGGCTCATTTCTGCTGGGGACTCTCAATCCAAGATCCCCATTCCCTGTCAGACCTGATTCCGTCTACTCGTCCCGGTCCAAGCGTTTAGAGTATTTTATTGGACTTCATTATATCGAGGCCCATTCGATTGTCAACCACGAAGTTTTAATTCTCCTCCAAATTGTGTGGGTAACGAAGCGAACTTACGGTTCCCCGGCCCAAAAGCATTAATGAATCGTAGGAGCCGACCAGTGTGTCAGCCCGCCTCCATTCGGCAACCGATTCCCATAACCTCCCGCAGGTTTCAAACCTGCGGGAGGTTCACGCGCTGTGCCTGCGAACAGAAGCCGAGCTTCCTGACTCCACATATTGCAGATGCGTTGTAGACAGACTTTACATAGATCGTTTGTAGGATATTGAGGGCTCAGTCGGAGAATAATGCATATTAAATGGGTTTAGTGGTTCCACAAATGTGTATAATTGGGCACAATTATTAAAATAGGTGGACTCTATTATCCACCCAGAAAGTTAGGAACCATGAAAAGAAACCTCGTATTCTTCTCTTCACTCTCGGCGCTCATTCTGATGACTTTGGCTTGTTCGTTTTCCTTTGATCTTGGCAGTTCACTGGACACTGAAATTATCGATGTCGAAGCGAGGGATGGATGGAATAACACACACATCGAGGTCGAAGAAGGAGACCTACTAACGATTACTTATGTGTCTGGCAAATGGTCACCATGGCCGGGCGATAGATACGATGCTATCGGCTCAGGTGGAGATCCTCGCTGCCGGTGTAATGTTATGGAGGGTGTTTCCCACGCGGCATTAATTGGTCGTATTGGTGATCATGAGCCCTTTCTGATCGGTGAACGCTACCATCATTCCATTGGCGAGAGCGGCATTCTCTTCCTCGGAATTAATGATGTTGATATTTATGATAACTCGGGACATCTGCAAGTGAAGGTGGAGATAGCTGAGTAATTATTAGTCGGCGTTTTCCTTCTCGCATCCGGGGATTCGGCTGAAAATCTTAATGAGGCGTGATCGAGGTGCTGGAATTTCTAACGGCAGCAAGCCCCCCAGCGGATGTGTTCAAGACCGATTGTGAAAGTCGAGGTGAAAATGGAGAAAAGGAAAAAAGTCCTCTACTGGTTAGGCATCCCGGCATCCTTATTCGTCCTTATCGTCGTCTCCTGGATGGCTCTTGAAACGGGTATTGAGATTTCGTCGCGTGCTGATTTTTGTAGCATATGCCACTCGATGGAGCCAATGGTCGCATCCTATCGAGCATCCATCCATGGCGGCAACAATCCTCGGGGGATTATGTCCGCCTGTACCGATTGCCACGTCTCTCATGAGAATTTATTTGCGCATTTTGTTGGGAAAGCAAAATCGGGTACCCATGATATTTGGGTAGAGCTTACTACAGATACTTCTACACATGACTGGCAAGCATTGCGTCTTAAGAACGAAGAATATGTTTACGATTCTGGCTGCCTCACCTGCCATCGCAACCTGGAAGCAGCCACGCAGGACAAAAAAGTACACGATAATTATTTCGAAGGTGTCACCGATTCCAAATGTGTAAACTGCCATAATGAAGTTGGACATTCTAATCTCAATAAATACCTGCTTCAAAACAAATATCGATCCGACGACTAGATGATTATCGGTCTATCAACACTGTATTGAGAGAGGTGAATAATGAAAGGTTTTATGCGGTTCGTGATCATCCCTGCCTCTATCGTAGTTGGTTTTGCATTAGCTTCTTGCAGCGGGCAGTCCGCTCTTCCTGCTGAAGAAGACACACTCTCAACTGCGGACCTTTCCGAGGAAGCCAAGGGATGCGTAGAATGCCATGCAACGGAAACCACCGGCATTTCCTCAGACTGGGACAGCAGCGCGCACGCTGAGGAAGCGATCAGCTGCATCGACTGCCATGAGGTAAATGCCGATTCGCCCATGGCCTTGAAAAACGTTGAGGGCCACGAAGATTTAACGGTGGCCGTATCTATGCTGGTTCCACCATCGGTGTGTAGCGAATGTCACGAAGATCAAGTGACTCAGTTCTACGCCAGTGGGCATTACCGCGCCGGCCTTCAAGTCATCGCCAAAGACTCAATGCAAGCATTGATTCATGTTCATGAGGGCCAAAACCACCCTGATTTCAGCGGTTCTTCCAATGAAACCGGCTGTTTCCAGTGTCACGGTGTCGATTTTGTGGTTGATGAAAGTGGACACCCCGTTGCGGAGACTTACCCCTCTTCAGGTATTGGCAACATTTACCCCGATGGTGACGTAGGTAACTGCGCAGTTTGCCACACTCGCCATAGCTTTGATATTGCCGAAGCTCGCAAGCCCGAGGCTTGCGCAAGCTGCCACCTGGGTCCCGATCATCCAGATATTGAAATCTACGAAAACAGCAAGCATGGACAAATCTACGCTGCAGAAGGTGAAGATTGGATTTGGGATCGCGCTCCCGGCGAGTGGGAACCTGGTGATTACCGCGCACCCACCTGCGCGACCTGTCACATGAGCGGTATCGGCGACCTTGAGGTCACGCACAATGTAACAGAACGTCTCTATTGGAATCTTTGGGCAAAAGAATCTAAAGTCCGCACCGAGGCTGATGTGATGGATACGTACTATGGCGACGGCGAGGCCGGCCGCGAGTTAATGGAAGCGGTCTGCAGCGAATGCCATTCATCGACACTCTACAATGGATTCTTCGAAAGCGGCGACAATGCGGTTCGTCTTTATAACGAAGCCTATTTTGCGCCCGCCGAGGCTATGCGTGCTGAGTTAGCAGAACTGGGTTTGCTCAAAGACAACCCGTGGAAAGATGAATTCCAGATCACCTACTACTACCTTTGGCACCACGAAGGTCGCCGCGCCCGTCAGGGCTCCTTGATGGGCGGACCAGATTGGGCTCACTGGCATGGGTTCTTCGATATGATGCAGGATATATACAGGCTGGAAGAAATCTACTCTATGAGAATCGAAACTGGCGCGATTGAGTAAGCCAACAATCTAGCGCTTTAGTGGGAAACCGCCTCCTAGATAAGATCGGGGGCGGTTTTTATTTTTCTTTCTTTTTGCCTTTTCTTCCCATGATCCACATGGCGGTCCAAACACCAGTAACTATCCCTATTAGCAGTGCGAATACCCACCCACCACCATAGATCATCAATGAAGGACCAGTTTCAAAACCTAAACTCATTCCTGCAGAGAAAGTTAGGCCTGCGGCTATTACACCATCAATGATTCCCGCAGCAACAGCAACTTGTTTTGTTTGATCAAACGCAGCAAATTTCGCCCAAATATTCAATACAAACGATAACCATAACGCCCCTAAAATGCTCAGTGACCACCATAGTGATCCTCCTGGATGAAATAATAGGTTGCGAAGTATCGTTAAATTGGGATCGATTGATGTAAATTCTTCGGCTGGACTGATAGCTAATCCACTGCTGGTACCTACCCAAAATCTGCCATTTTGGTCAACCAATAAAGCTCTTATATGGTTACTTGCCAAACCCGAATTATCTTCCGTAAAATTATCCCAAGTTTCACCATCGAATAAACTAAATCCGTTTCCCCAAGTACCAGCCAATACCACCCCAGAAGAGCCGAAGGCAATAGAACTCACGCCATTGCCCACCAACCCGGAATATGAAAACGGATAAGACAACACCTCATTACTCTTATATACACTTATCCCATTTTCTGAGCCTACCCAAATGTCGTCATAAGAATCAACCTCGATCGTGTATATCAAGCCCTTTTCCTGATTTAACCAAAACTTACCATCAAATTTATCAAGACCTCCTTGAGACCCAATCCATGCGTTTCCTGAAGAATCAAAACCAATTGCATTAATGGATTTATGAGTTAAATCGGAATTTGTGTCATCATAAGATACCAATGAATCCCCGTAGAAAATATCTATGCCATTGGAGCGCCCAATCCATAATCGACCATCTGGATCAAAAGAAATCTCCCGGACTGTTTGACCCTTCGATAAATCTAGCGTGTATGATTCATGATTTAGATAACTCCATTTTTCGCCATCAAATATGCTGATCCCATTATCAGTATGTCCAATCCAGGCCTTCCCATAATCATCAATGGCTATCACTCTGATGCTGTTTGAAATTAATCCTGAATTATTTGTTGTATAGTTTTTCCATTGCTCCCCATCCCAAACAAATATGCCAGACGTTACCGTGCCAATCCAAATATGATTTGATTGATCAATCGCCATTGCCCGAACACCAGACAAAGCAGGGTAATTCTCTCGATATTCACTTCCAAATGAAATCGACTCCCATCCAGAATTTATAATTTGCTCATAACAGAAAGAGGATACGGCAAGGGTGATCGTCAGAATTGGGATCGCGACTAACGCGAATCTTCTAGTGTTCATTTCTCTACACTCCCCTAATAATCCACCTCTATTGCCTCTAATCTCACGCGTTCAATATCGGTTATCTCTGAGTAGGGACAGCAATAATTTCTAATATCTATTGTTACTGACAACACACGACACTCAATGGGTTTCGGTTTGAGAAAGCATTTAAAAAAAATTTAAACCAGTAAATACCCCCAAGCACCTTGATCCGCTGAGGACAAAGACCATTTGCATTAGAATGGTGCTCCTTATCTATCCTAACGCTGGACTGATAGTCAACGATAGATCATGCAGTAGTAACGAAGATAACGAGGATGAAATCCAAGGAATACACTGCTGCTCAAATTAGGGTTCTTTTAAGCTTTCCTGTATCTTTATTCAGCCAAACGAACCCGTGGGCTATGCTCTAAGAACGATTATATATTCTGAAACCACCAAACTACCAGTGATTGCCGGACCTAATCTAGCTTGTATTCGTATTTAGAGATCCCAGTTCAATGACCAATTGATCTAGTTTTGCCTATTGTTTAAAACGTAGATGCGAAAAATCGCTCGACGTGTATGTCAAGCGATTTTGGTGGGCGGTATTGGACTCGAACCAACGACCTTTGCGATGTCAACGCAACGCTCTAACCAGCTGAGCTAACCGCCCGAAGAGCAAAGGAATTATACAAAGTCGAGGTCAAATCCGCAATGGCTGAATATAAAAATGACAGGGAGGGGCTCTGCGTTCACCCCTTCCTGAACGGCTTGAAGACCCTATGCCATCTTTGAGGGAACTTAAATAAAGAAAAAGCATTCCCTCCCAATCAGCGTATAACGAGAGGGGTTTCTCGGGAATGTCATCCTCAGACATGCCCTGGCGTGTCCGAATTCTCTTTAACGGTATAAACTTGCGGATCTATATCTTGATCGGAGATGACTGATGCAAAACCAAGATCCAAAAGCCATGCTCCGTGCCATGCTTCAACCGTGGTTCGATTCCATCGCCGACCCCGCCAGCGCCCAACAAGCTGTCTTACTGCGATTGCTGCGGGATTACGCCAAAACCGGGTACGGCCAGAAGCACAACGCGGAAAGCGCCCAAACCATCGAGGCCTATCGCGAAGCTTTCCCCATCGCAACCTATGATGATTTCAAACCGATGATCGAAGACGTCATGGCCGGTGAGGTCGATGTTCTCCTCCCCGAGGAACCGGTTGGCTGGGCCATCACGCGCGGCACAACGGCCGGGGAGTCGAAATTCATCCCCATGACCCCCACGGATCTCCAGATGCGGGTGAGCGCCGGCAGAGCGATGATGAATTACGTGCTCACAAACGAGAGGTACGACCTCTTCAGCGGCGTGAATCTCAATCTCAATTTCCCTTCAAACGTTGGCGTCGTTCGCGTTGGTGATCGCGAAGTCGAATACGGGTACAGTTCAGGCATCTATACCAAATTCGTTTCCCAGCGCACGCCCATTCGTTCCGTTCCCTCCCAGGAGGAAATCGACGCCCTCGGCGGGGGGAAGACTCAACGCGATTGGGATGCTCGATTCGAATTGGCTTATCAGAAATGTAAAGATGAGAATGTCACCCTGGTCGGCGGTGTGGCGCCGACAGTTGTGCTCTTCGGTCGATATACAAAACGCAAACATGGTATCTACCCCAAGGACGTTTGGAAACCTCAAATCATGACCCTGGGAAGCATTCCCGGGATCAATACCACTTGCAAAGCATCACTCACCGCTCTTTACGGTCCGGTGGTCATTCGTGAGATCTATGGAACGACGGAGGGGATGTTCGGGCAGCAGCGTGACGAGAAGCGCGCCTGGGTGCCAAACTACGATCTCTTCTTCTTTGAGGTATCGACTCGAAGCGGGGTCAAGATGCTGCACGAAATGTCGCCGGGTGAGACGGGAAGCCTGGTTGTCTCAACGCCGATTCTCCCCCGCTATCGCATCGGCGATCTCATTCTCGCCTTGCAGCCGCCGTACTTCCGCTGCATCGGCCGTGAACGCTGGTGGACTCCACTGCGCTATTGGTGGAACGAGTTTAAAACGTTCAACCTCGGCCGTTTGTAATGCAATCCAATAGGAATTCGCTTTTTAGGGGTTGGTGGACATAACGGGGGAAAACAGCATAAGTCCCTCAAAGGTTTTTATCAGCGAAATAATTTCTCTCCGTGCCTCAGTAGTTCCGGAATCGAACTGCTGACCCGCTGAAACGGCTGATTACATTGAAAAACGCCTGTGGGTTTTGCAAAGCTATTCCAAAATCAAACGTATGGAATCGAGAGACGGGGAAAATACGCATCCGCTCAATAACTTGACCCTATCCCGGGGTCGCCCTTATTCCTTACGGAAAAGAGCGCGGAACAAGATAACTACACCGACCCCAATCACGATGGCCGGCCAGACGATGGACCAACCGACCAGATCATCCAGCCCAATCCCGAGCAAGACCAGCGCGATGATGAGGCTGCCAATAACGGGTCCGCTGTATGCCGGGACGACTAATCGGATCAACACTTCCACGAGAATGATCAACCCAGCTCCGGCGAAGGCGAGCGACCAGGCGTCCATCCCCCCCAGGAGAGGTACATCTCTCAGGATGCCGAGGTTGTTGGCCAGTAGGACTACACCTGCCCAAATTAATATCCCCGCCCATATCACCCTGCTGAGAGGGTCGCTGCGGTGCTTCTCCTCCCAGGTCTTCTCATCCATCTTCTCGTGCTGCTTCTCCTCTGTTTTCTCATCCATTTCTAGACCTTTCTCATACTTCTCTTGGCCCGATTGATCAGCCATCGTTCTCCCTCGCAATTTAGTCAAGCGCAAAAGCCAACGGATTGAATACTACTCCCTCAATAACTGTCTTCACGGGCTCGGCACAGCATTTAATTGCTCGATATTGCTGCCACTTGGTACCCTGTAGGTCATCATACTTTAGAAATGAATGAAACTCAATTTCACACGCACCTTCCTCGTACCTCGGCATGCGGATCAAAACCTCAACAGCGGATTTGACTCATTCACTCGGCCAGCTCGAACACCACATCCGCCGGCATCCCCGGTTTTAATTTCCCGAGCGTCGTCTCGACCAGCAACTCCACAGCATACACTGTCGTCCGGCGATCTTCCTCTGTTTGAACATTGCGCGGCGTGAATTCGGCTCGATCGGCGATACGTACCACAACCGCGTCAAATGTCTCATCAGGGAACGAGTCTACGGAAACCTGTGCTTTATCACCGAGCTGAATCTCCCCATATCGATCCTCGGGCACATATACGGTAATATGCAGTTCTTCCAAATCACCTATGGTGAGCGCCGCCAACCCGGGCGCAAGCACCTCCCCGCGCTCTACACTCCGTGTCAGGACCACTCCGGACTCTGGCGCCCGAATCGTCATTTTCTCAAGTTGGATATCGACCAACGCGAGCACCGCCTTCGCCTGATTGACGGCGTGTTCAGCGGATTGGATTAGACTCATTGTCTGCGCGAGGGCAGCCTCGCCCTGGGTAGCCCCGGCTTCAGCCTGGACCAGCGCTAGCTGCGCAGCCTGAACTCGGAGATTGTACTCACCCTTGAGAAGACTCTGATGGTACTCCTGCGCGATCTGATAATGTTCCTGGGCAACCGTCAGATTTGAGCGCGCTTCGAGCAGGTCTTCCGCTTCTTCTTTCGTAAGCAAATCATCGAAAGCATCTTGGGCGTCCTTAAGATCGTCTATCGCCTGGTTATGGATTTCTCGAATTCTGTCGCGGATATCTTGCCCCTCATCCCCGGTTGCCAAACGCTTCCAGAGCTCATCTGCAATTTGGAATGCTGCCCTAGCCTCTGCTAGCTGATCCTCAGCGTCCAGCAACGCTTTCCCCCCGATTTCCTCAAGTATTTTTTGGAGCTGGCTGCGTTCCTTCGCTAAACTCTGCTCCGCATTTTCCCTTACCAAAAGGGCAGCAGATATCTCCTCCCCTTTTTCGAAATACCACTCCGGTAAGTTAAACAAGTCAGGCTGCGTTCCTGACCATCCGCCCACCCTCTCTGCCCAGTATTCGGCACGTGCCCTTGCAAGCTCCATCTCGACCTGGATCATTGCCATCTCAACTTGCGCATGCGCTGCTTCAAGGATGGCTGAGGCTGAATCCTCCCCCGCCTGAGCCGATGCGAGTGCAGCCTGCGCCGACTCTACCGCTGCTGCTGCCTGATCACGCTGCACCAGCAGCATAGAATCATCCAGGATCAGAAGCACTTCATCCTCATCGACCGAATCCCCCTCCTCTACGTGGATAGACATTACCCTGCCGCCCAGCTCGGAGGCGATGGCAATCTCCCGTGCCTCCACGATGCCGGATGCAGATAACTGGTTTTCGCTTTCACCATTAATTGCATCACAGGCACCTGCGGTCAACGCAAGGAAGACTGTAAGTGTAAGTGCCAAGCTTTTTTTCAATATTCTCATCTCAACCTCCGGCAACCTTTATTGGCGAGCGCCTGCCCAGCTCTTTGGCACTCAATCGCGCATATAGGCGATGAACACATCCTCCAGAGATGGCTCAATAACTGCCATCCGTCCCGATTCAATTTCTGACCGCTTAAGCTCCAGGGCAAGCGCATCCTGCAGCGATTCGACTCCCTCAGCAATGACATGCACGAGCGATCCATAAAGCTCCACCGATTCGAGAGGCAACCGCCCCTCAGTTTTTGCAGCGCGTAAAACCTTCACCGCCCTGGCGCTGTCAGAGGACTCGATCTCGAGCACCTGGCCGTGCATACCTTGATTTCGCATTTCGTCTGGCGAGCCGCTGGCGATGATCTGCCCCCTTTGTAAAAGGGCCAATCGATGGCAGTGTTCAGCTTCGTCCATGTAATGAGTCGTGACGAAGACTGTCACACCATCGGCGACAAGCTGATAAAGCAGTTCCCAGAAATCCCGTCTTGAGAGCGGATCTACACCGGCCGTGGGCTCATCGAGAAAAAGCACTTCCGGTTCGTGCAGGATGGCTGCGCCTAGCGCTAAACGCTGACGCCACCCGCCGGACAGCTCGTGCGTGCGTATACTTTCCCGACCCTCGAGTCCGGCCATCTGCAAAGCTCGGTCGATCTGCTGGTTCAATCCATCGTTGCTCAGACCATAAGCCGTACCGTAGAAACGAAGATTTTGCAGAACCGTCAGGTCGTTATACAGACTAAAATGCTGCGACATGTAGCCTACGCGGCTGCGAATCGCCTCGGGCTGTTCAAGTACGGGCACGCCCAGAACCTCAACATTTCCGCTCGTGGGAGTCAGCAAACCGAGCATCATGCGTATCGTCGTCGTTTTGCCGGATCCATTGGGTCCTAGAAAGCCGAAGATCTCACCCGGGTGAACAATGAAACTGACCTCGTCGACGGCGGTGAACTCTCCGAAGCGTTTGACTAAGTTCTCGGTAACAATGGTTGATCTTTCAGCTATCATGTTGTCTGTTCTCGCCTAACTTAAAGACCGGCGGACAAAGCGCATCGAAAAACCGCCGATGAATAACCCCAGAACGGTCAAGGCCAGCACATGCGGCCAAAGGACTTCCATGCCCGTCCCTTTCAATAAAATTCCGCGCACAATCTCCAGAAAGTGGTGAGCCGGAATGAAATTTGCCACCCACTGTATCACCCACGGCATCGATTCGACGGGCGCCGCGTAGCCCGTAAACATAAAATCGGCCATACCCACCATCATGACCAACAGGAAAGCCTGGTGCTGCGTCTTGGCCATAACCGAGATCATCAAACCCTTGCTTAATTCAACCAAGAGATACACAAAAGTCAATGCAAGCAATAACGCGAGTGAACCGCGTATGGGAACGCCGAACGCCCAATGTGTGATCCCGAGCATAAGGATGAAATCGAAAAAGCCCACCAAAATCACGGGGATGGATTTGCCGATGACGATCTCCAGTGTCGAGAAGGGCATGACGAGCAATTGTTCTAACGTGCCGAGTTCTCGCTCCCTTGAGAAGGAGAGCGCAGCAAACAGAAGCACAGTGAATTCCAACATCAACCCCAGTTCGGCCGGTGTGGTGTATAGCGCTTCACTTAACGATTCGTTGAACCACACACGTAGGCTGGGGATGAACCCCTCGAATTCCTCCGCTTGTAACCCGAGTCGCTGGACGAGTATCTGTTCCCCCATCTCGCGCGTGACCCCCTCGATAGCTCGTAAAGCAGCCGTCGCCGGGATGCTCTCCGCGCCGTTCAACAAAACAGCCACGGCCGGACGTCCTGCGGGTGAACTCAATTCACTCGAGAAATCCGGGGAGATGATTACTGCCGCGCTGATCTCGCCCAGCCTGAGCGCGGCTTCAATAGCGGCGACGTCGTACACCTCCGCTCCCATGTTGAAGGTCTCGGTGTTCTCCAGACTGACGACGAACGAACGACTGGCAGCGCTGCGATCGTGGTCTAAAACCATAAGGGGCAGATTGGTGATTGGGCGGGAAGTTGCCCATCCGACGAGCAGGAGCTCTAAAGCTCCACCAAAAAGCATGAAAACCGGCAGCCACCAGTCGGAGCGCAGATGGATGAACTCCTTAAGCGACAAAGACCATATCTTCCGCCATGTGGCCATCACGATTATCCCAACCTCTTCCGGAAGAACAGTCCGGCGATGCCCAGAAATATGACTCCAAGACCAGCCAACATCACGCCATAAGGCCAGAGCACATCTAAGCCTACGCCCGGTAGAAAGACGCCCCGGGTGATGATCGCGTAATGCGTACCCGGCAGCCCCAGAGCCTCCAGCCGCATCACCTCAGGCATCGAGGCGATCGGAAAAAAGATTCCCGTCATGAAGAATCCGGGAAAGAAAATTAAGAGGAAAGAGAGAGCCAAAGCCGCAGGCTGAGTTTTCATGAACACACCGATGACGAGCCCCATGCCCAAGATCGCGAACAAAAAGACCGCTGAGAGCAGGAAGAAAACGATAAAGTTTCCGTTGAAGGGTATCCTGAATAAGAGCATCGCCAGAAGCGGTATGATGATCACATTCACCAATCCCACAAGCACGTACGGGATCATCTTCCCGAGCAGCAGTTCAGTGCGCGTGATCGGTGTGGCCATCAACTGCTCAAGCGTGCCATGCTCACGCTCATGGGCGAGGGTCAGGGCAACGGATAGGGCCGGGAATCCCAGCACCATCGATATCAACCCCGGGATCATATCGACACGGGGCTTTAGGCTGGGGTTGTACCAAGCACGAACACGCAGGTCGATAGGCTGCGATATCCCCTGAGTTACCCCCAATGCGCCCATTTGAGCCGAGAGCGCCTGGTTCAGGAATTCCTCCGCACGCCAGCCGACGTGTTCCACTGCAAAGGCGCCGCTCTGTGGTTCAGTGCCATCGATGATTATCTGCAGCGGCATGCCGCGCATAGAGCGAATATCACTCGCGAAACCAGGCGCCAGAACCAGGGCTACCTTGATCTCACCACGCATTAAAAGTACCTCAATTTCCTCCATCGAGCTCACTTGAGCGTAGAGATCGAGATCATCACCCGCCGTGATTTGCTGAACGAAATTTCGAGAAGTCGGGCTGCGGTCATAGTCCAACACTGCAATTGGAACGTGTTGAATATCCACCGTCAATGCATAGGACATCAGCACCATCATCGCGGTGGGGGCAAGCAGGACCAACACAAAGGTCGAACGGTCACGCAGGATGTGCTGAATCTCCTTGCGTACAACAGCGAAAATATGCCGGAGGGACATCTTATGGTTTCTCCGGGGCGTCGTCATGCGCCGCCAACCCGCGGATTAAGGAAATGAAGGCTTCTTCCATGCGTGGTGGAGCCGGGCGGATTTCCTTTATTCCGACCCCTTTTCCCTTCAGAGCTTGCTCAATTTCTGGGATTCTCTTCTCTGCCGAGTCAACCAGCAAATGGATCGATTCTCCATAGGATTGCGTTTCGAGAATGCCGGGCAGCTCCCCTAACACGACTCGCGCGGCCTGCCAATCATCAGGCCGGACGTGGACGACTTCCCCCTCTAATTGATCTCTAATCGCTTCCGGGTTGTCGCACACGACCATGCGCCCTTCATACATCAAACCCACCCGCGAGCAGCGGTCTGCTTCATCCATATAGGGTGTGCTGACGATTACGGTCGTCCTATTGTCATAAAGTTCCGCGAGGATATCCCAGAACTCACGCCGCGAGATCGGA
>JAUWFP010000125.1 GCA_030606845.1 Anaerolineales bacterium
GCATCGAGTTGGACTATGATTTGATCCATCGTTACCCGACCGACGACTGGAACCCGCTTTCCCCCCACAAGAACCTCATTCCCATCGACGCGCCGGAAACCGTCCGCATAACCGACCGGGACTGTCCCAATCCTCTCCTCAGACGTCGTTGTGTAAATATGCCCATAACTGATCCCCCGCCCGGGCGGGAGCGTCTTGACCTGTGAGAGATGGGATTTCCACGTAAGCGCCGGCCGCACTACTCCCGGGAGCTTACAGACGCTTGAGGGGTGCAGCCCGTACATCGCGATTCCCACCCGCACGAGGTCATACCAAGCCTCCGGCCTGCGCAGCGCAGCAGCCGAATTCGCACAGTGCACCAACGGAGGGCGAAGACCCAATGATTCCCAACTGGATACGATCTCGCGAAACATCCGTAACTGTGAATCAGTACTGGCCGGATCCGACTCATCCGCCTTCGCAAAATGGGTGAATACGCCTTCGAGATGCACGGACGGTATTCGCCCTGCCTCCTGAGCCAGGTGCGATGCATCCCCCGGCTTTACACCCACACGGCTCATCCCGGTGTCGATTTTGAGATGGACGTTCGCCCGACCACCGACCTTCTCCGCAGCTCGCGAAATATCGGCAAGCTGCGCTTCACTCCAGAAAGTCAACGAGACATTAGCTTCAATTAACGCTTCCATCCGCGCCGGCGGAGTCGAGCCCAGGAGAAAGATCGGCTCGTCGATGCCTGCCGCTCGCAATTCGAGCGCCTCCCCCGCACGGGCAACGCCTAACCAACTCGCTCCCGCTTTGCACGCCGTTTTTGCGATCTGTATCGCCCCATGCCCGTAGGCTTCAGCCTTAACGACCGCCATGAATTTCCTGCCGGTGCTCTGCAAGAAGTAGTGGACATTCTCCTCGATCGCTCCGAGATCGACTTCGACCCAGGTGGAATAGCTGTCTTGAGAATTCATGCCGCTGAGTATAAGACCGTCACACAGAGATGACAACTTATCGAAGGCATGGGTATAATCGAGCGCTATGAGACTCCGAATGGGACGCTTCCTTAAGACCGCTGACATCATCCTCGCCATGACCTGTCAGCGTGGAATCCGTTGTGATGGATGATTTCAGCTTCCACCTGACGGCACAGGATGGCCGCGGACGAGCGGGAACCCTCCAAACACCGCGCGGCGAGCTGCTCACGCCCGTCTTCGCGCCGGTGGGTACCCAGGCGACGGTAAAAGCATTGACGCCGCGTCAAATGGAAGCAGCAGGTGCAACGCTCATCCTGGCGAACACCTACCATCTTTTCCTGCGCCCTGGCGCGGAGAGGATCGCCTCTCTTGGGGGGCTGCACACATTCATGGGCTGGCAAAAGCCTATCCTCACCGATTCCGGCGGCTTTCAAGTCTTTTCGCTAGCCAAACAACGCGAGATCGATGCGGATGGGGTTACGTTTAAATCCCATCTCGATGGAACAACCCTTCGCTTTACGCCAGAGAGCGTCATCGCCGTCCAGGAACAACTCGGCGCGGACATCATCATGGCCTTCGATGAATGCCCTGCCCCATACGACCGCAGCGAGAATGAGGCTGCCCTCGTCCGGACCCACGCCTGGGCTGAGCGCTGCCTGGCAGCGAAGAAGCGGGACGATCAAGCGCTTTTCGGAATCTTGCAGGGCGGTGTGTTCACCGATTTGCGCGAACAGTCCGCTCAATTCATCGCCAGTCTCGACTTCCCGGGTATCGCCATCGGGGGTCTTTCTGTCGGTGAAACAAAAGCGGAGATGCAAGCGATGCTTGAAGTAATCGATGCCGCGCTGCCTGCAGATCGACCAAGGTACCTGATGGGCGTCGGCAGCCCGGAGGACCTCGTGGAAGCCGTTCAGCGCGGAGTGGACCTATTCGACTGTGTCCTGCCAACACGGATGGCACGCAACCACAGCGCGCTGACCCGGCGCGGGCGAATGAACATGCGCAAAGCGCAGTACGCCGATGATGAACGGCCGCTTGACCCGGAATGCTCCTGCACCACCTGTACGACCTTCACCCGGGCCTACATCCGCCATCTTTGCAATGCAGGGGAGATGCTCGCCGCCACGCTGCTCTCCATCCATAACATCTATATGCTCACCACCCTCGCCACCGATCTCAGGAATTCCATCATCGCTGGTAATCTGGAGAATTTTACGTCTGAATTCCGTGCTCATTTCAATAAACACCGACAAGACGTGGAGTGATTAATGACACCTTTTCAAGCCTTCGTACTCGGCATCGTGCAAGGAGTAACCGAATTCCTCCCCATCTCTTCCAGTGGTCACCTGGTGCTCGTACCCTGGCTACTCAACTGGCAGTTCGACCCCGCAACTGCGTTCATCTTCGACGTCCTGATTCAGTGGGGGACTACGCTAGCTGTCATCCTCTACTTCCGGCGAGAACTCCAGAGTATGGTAACTGCTGCCCTACGCGGAATTCTTCAGCGACGCCCGTTCGATGAACCTGATGCCCACCTGGCGTGGTTGATCCTCTTGGGCAGCCTCCCTGCCGCAGTCCTGGGGCTTTTACTCAAGCCAGTCGTCGAGAAGACATTCGACAGTCCGCTAGCGGTTTCGCTCTTTCTCCTGGTTACAGCAGCCATCCTCTTCGTCAGCGAACGTCTCCACCACGCCGACAAGCCCATGAAGGAATTGAACTGGGTAGATTCCCTGTGGATCGGCCTTGCCCAGACCCTGGCGCTTTTCCCGGGGATTTCCCGCTCCGGATCCACGATCGCCGGCGGTTTGCTGCGCTCGCTGAAGCGGGAAGATGCAGCTCGTTTCTCGTTCCTCTTGTCAATCCCAGCTATGCTCGGCGCGGGTCTTATTGCTCTGTTGGATCTGGCAGCCATCCCTGACCCGGGGTCGCAGCTCTCCAACCTATTTATTGGATTTACAACTTCGGCGCTCGTAGGCTTTGCCTCTATCCATTGGCTCCTTTCCTACCTTCGACGTCACCCGCTTAATGTCTTCGCTATCTACTGTACAATCGTCGGGTTGGGAGGTTTGATCATCTATGCGTTTAAGGGTTAATTTCATCCTACTCACGATTGCCACGAGTTACCTGGGCGCGTGCGCGCCGGAGGCAACGCCTGCTCCAACACCAATGGTACAGCAAGTTATCAACACGCCCGCCTATGCAAGTCTTGTGAAAACCTGGTTCGATGGATACCTTCAGGTCAACCCGGATTCATTTATCTCGCTGGTGACCCAGCCGCCAGAAGCAGCTCTCGCGTCTCTGGAGGATGGAAGCGGTGATGTCCTTATTGGGGGCCTTACGCCGCCTACAGGGTGGTTCGCTACACCCTTAAGTGAAGATGGAATTGTGTTGGTTGTTCATCCCGATCTTCGCGTGCGCGACCTGAGCATCGACGAATTAGCTGCGATCTTCACCGGTCGTATGAGCAGCTGGGAATCCCTTGCGGACACCGCTCTTCAGATCCAACCGGTAATCCCGCTCCCTGGCGATGAAGTCCGAGCCGCATTCCAGTCGACCGTGATGAGCGGACAACGCTTTACAAACAACGCCCTGCTCGGGCCTACGCCGGATGCTGTCCTGCAACTTGTTGGTGAAAATGAAGGGGCAGTTGGTTTCCTGCCCTATTCAGCCGTTGGTGAAAAGGTCCGCCCGATCCGGGTAGAGGGGACCCTCCCCGGAACGGCAACAATCCACGATGGTCGCTATCCTCTTCGCATAACTATCCTGGCGATTGCGCCACAGGAGCCGAGTGGAGACGTCCGCACCTGGCTGGCATGGATTCAATCAGAGCTGCAACCTGCTCCTTGAGAAGTTGCTCTACATGAAACAGAGCGGCTGCGATACCAGTCTGATGACTCGATTTATGTTCGAGAATCGAAGAAAAGGGAACTATTCATTCCTTGGAAGGACCCTCGCAAGTAACATCATAGGGATTTCTCGGTCGGTGTTTCACAGCTCACTCGAAATGACATATCTTGATGTAGAACCTTTCCTGTGCTTGTCATTGCGAGGAGCCCGACAGGGCGACGTGGCAATCTCTGCGCAAGAATGGAGGAGATTGCTTCGCTTAGCTCGCAATGACATTAAGGAGGTGGGTCTTCGACGCTTTTAGCCGGCGCTCACTTTGTAGAAGGAGATATCAGAAGCAGTATCTTAGAGATTTCTCGGTCGCTGTTTCACGGCACTATCGAAATTACATTTGATAGGTGAGCTGCGTTATCCAGAAGAAATCCACTTATAAAATCTCCCCCGTAACGAAAGGATTGCTCCTGCGCTCCTTGCCAACCGTCGTGGGTGGACCATGACCAGTGAACAAGCGGGTCTCGTCCGGAAGGACAAGGATTTCCTCGCGGATGCTCTGAAGCAACGTATTCCAATCCCCGCCCTGTAAATCGGTCCGCCCGACACTGCCAGAGAAGATGAGATCGCCGCAGAAGACTGCCCCAAGCCCCTCGGAGACGAAAATCACATGACCAAGTGAATGACCGGGTGTGTGCCGGACCTCAAAGCGATAGTTCCCAAGAGCGAGTTCCATTCCCTCTTCGAGGTCAATCGTGGGCTCCGGGCCGGGGTCGAATTCAGTAATCCCAAAAAAACCTGCGCCGCCGTGAGTCTGCCATAGTGGAAGGTCCAACGGATGGAGCGCAACCGGGATCGAAGTGCTGGTGGATTTTACGATGCCGCTCACACCGCCGAAATGATCGAAATGCGCGTGCGTGAGCCAGATCGCGTTGATTTGCCAGCCTCGAGCCAGCGCCGCGCCTGCGATTTGCTCGCCATCCCAGGCGGGGTCGATCACAATCGCACTCATCGTGTCCGGATCGCCCAGCAGATAGGTGTTTGTGTATGCCAGTCCTAACTCGAATGCGACGACTTCAAGATTGCCGAGTTGAAATTCTTCAGGTGTCAAAGGTGCTCCTATCTTCCCCCTCGATACTCATCGCCGGATGCGATGATATTATGGGTCGCTGCGTGTTTTTCTCTACAAGAAGTGAAGTATAGTCGCTGAATAAGCGCTCATCAAGACGAAGCATGATTCGGTTTCCCGACGCCATGCGAATATATCAAGTACAATCAGCGGGTTGGGGATTCGGCGGAATAGATTGCCGTCTGAATCTGTGACGGACACAACCATCACCCGGGAATTAACGACGAATAAACACCATCACAATCGACGCACGGAGGCATAAATGAGGTCTTATCCACCCGAACCGTTCCGGATAAAAACCGTCGAACCCATTCGCAGGATCAGCCGCGAAGAGCGCAAAACTGCCCTGACAGCGGCAGGCTTCAACATCTTCGGACTTCGTTCTGACGATATCTTCATCGATTTCCTCACCGATTCCGGCACCGGTGCGTTGAGCGATCGCCAGTGGGGTGCGATGATGCAGGGTGACGAATCCTACGCCGGAGCGCGCTCCTTCTTCCGGCTCAAAGAAGCGATGTCCCAGATTTTCGGCTTTAAGCATTTCGTCCCCACCCATCAGGGCAGAGCCGCCGAGCACATCCTGAGCACATTACTTATCAAACCCGGCGACAGCATTCCCTCAAACACGCATTTCGACACCACCGAAGCCAACATCCGCGCCCGCGGCGGGCGCCCCGTCAACCTAGTGATCGATGAAGCTGCCGACCCGGCAGCGCTCCATCCCTTCAAAGGGAACATGGACATCGAAAAACTTGAGGCGTTCATCAAAGAAACGGGAGCAGAAAATATCCCCCTGGGCATGACTACGATCACGAACAACGCCACCGGCGGGCAGCCCGTGTCGCTTGAGAACATCCGCCGGACAAACGAAATCTACCGCAAATATAAAATTCCATTCTTCATCGACGCCTGCCGCTACGCGGAGAATGCTTATTTCATTAAGACCCGCGAGAGCGGGTATGCCAATAAATCGACGCTTGAAATCGCGCAGGAGGTCTTTTCGTTGGCAGATGGAGCGACGATGAGCGCCAAAAAAGATGCTCTGGTGAACATCGGCGGATTCCTAGCGATGAATGACGATGACCTCTTCCAGAGAGCGCAGAACGAACTCATCCTGCGTGAGGGCTTCCCCACCTACGGCGGCCTTGCCGGACGAGACCTGGACGCCATCGCCGTCGGACTGTGGGAAGGATTGGACGAACAGTACCTCGAATACCGCCTGGGCCAGACGGCTTACCTTGTTGAGGGGTTGCATGATGCGGGGGTTCCCGTCGTCCTGCCACCCGGTGGTCATGCGGTCTACGTCGACGCTGGCAGTCTGCTGCCGCACATCGCTCGTGATGAATTTCCGGGCCAGGCGCTTTCGATAGAACTTTACCTAGAGGGCGGGATCCGCGGCGTTGAACTGGGTTCGGTCGCCTTTGCCTACACCGACCCCGAGACAGGCGAGAAGCACTATCCGTTGATGGAACTGCTCCGGATGGCAATACCACGCCGGATGTACACCCAGGCGCACATGGACTTCGTGATCGAGACATTTAAGCGAATCGCAGAAAACAAGGACTCGATTAAAGGCTGCCGGATCACCTACGCCCCTGAGCTGCTGCGGCACTTCACGGCGAGGTTCGAGCCGCTCTAAATAAGTTCTCTTCTCAGTAAGGTTACTCTTTTGCCGGTATCGGTGAAAGTAAACGGGGCTGCCCTTTTGGGAAAGCCCCGCATTAGTTAATAGTCGGCTCGATTACGTTACCCAATC
>JAUWFP010000186.1 GCA_030606845.1 Anaerolineales bacterium
GGGTCAAGAGGAATCCGGTCGGAGGGAGTGGCGGCTGCGGATAGAACTCCTTTTACCTGTCGCCTTCACCTATGCCGTCGTTGGCTATATCCTTTTTGATTGGTGGTACGCCGGAGTTCTGGATTGGGTAAGTATCAGCGCAGCAGGAATCCTGATCCTGCTCATGTTCGCTCGCCAGGGCGTAATTACCGGTCAGCAGGAGATGGTGCAGTTCGCAGCGCTCGTCAATGCGACATCTGACCTGGCTTTCATTTGCACGCCGGGGGGTGAGATACAGCTTTCTAATCCAGCATTGCAAAAGGCGATAGGCGATGACAAAGCTCAGAATGTGAATTTGTTCTTCCACATCGAAGGCGATGAGCCGGCGTCGTTTGACACGATTCTCGAGCATGCTCTCAATGAGGGTTGGAGCGGGGAGGTTGCGATCGGCATAGATGATGGTAGCAAGTTTCCCGTGCACCTTTCACTCAACCCGATCGAGGCTGCCCGCGGCCAGAACGTCTTGCTGGCAGGTACAGCTCACGATCTGACAATGATCCGCGAACGTGAGACTGACCTGCGAAATGCTATGGAGCAAATTGCGCATGCCCGTAACGACCTCGCCAGATTGAACGCTGAACTGGAGGATAAGGTAGAGGGAAGAACCCGAGAATTAGAGGACACAGTCGCAGATCTTGAGAGATTAAATGAGGAGTTGAAAACGCTCGACAATCTTAAATCGGAATTCGTCGCCCTCGTTTCACATGAACTGAGGGCGCCGCTGACGAACATACGCGGCGGGATAGAACTAGTTCTCAAGAGCCGTTCAAAACTAGGGAAGAAGTCGAGCCAATCTCTGCAGCTCGTTCAAGATGAGACAGAGCGTCTTTCTCTATTTGTTGAGACTATCCTGGATTTATCGGCTTTAGAAGCTGGGAGATTTCATCTATCGCTCTCGCCGCTCTCGATTGCCGATGTTCTTGAGAGGACGATTACACGCTTTCCTGCCAGCACCGTCAAATCTCGAGTAATGACGAAAATCAAAAAAAACATGGCCCTGGTGATCGCGGATGAGCGCGTACTCGGCAGCGTCTTCTTCCATTTGCTGGACAACGCGGCGAAATATGCACCTTCGGGTGACATCATCGTCGAAGCTCATGAGGAAGCGGAGAGGGTGGTAATAACTGTCGTCGATTCGGGTCCTGGAATCCCCGCAGACCAGCGTGAGCATGTCTTCGAGATGTTCCATCGATTAGATGCGAGTGACGCGCGAGAAGTCTATGGTCACGGATTGGGTTTACCCATGGTGTCACGATTGCTGGACGCTATGGGAGGTGGAATTCGCGTGGATGAAAAAGCGATGACGGGAACGCGCCTTGAATTCTGGCTGCCGAAATAGGTTGCTGTGGGGGAAAGACTCGCTGTTTCCTGGTTAAGTTCATCGATTGAAGGTCAGTGAGAGAGCCTCAAGTTTTTCAATCTATGGAAGCAATCCTATAATAG
Source organism: Anaerolineales bacterium (assembly GCA_030606845.1). Taxonomy (GTDB): domain Bacteria; phylum Chloroflexota; class Anaerolineae; order Anaerolineales; family E44-bin32; genus E44-bin32. The sequence goes on from JAUWFP010000186.1 coordinate 1,483, forward strand.
GGAATCAAGAATTAGTGAAAGGATAATTTACCAAGGTTAACTATGGCGAACAAAGTGCTTGTTGTCGATGATGATAAAACTCTGCTGCGCTTCGTCTCTGAATACTTAGAGAGAGAGGGCTTTCAGGTTGCAATTGCAGATCGTGGGCAGAAGGCGCTGCGCCAATTTTACAAGGAGCGTCCAGAGATTGTGCTTCTGGATGTCATGATGCCCGGGATGGACGGCTGGGAGGTTTGCGCTCGGCTCAAGGAATTGGCCGATGTGCCTGTAATCCTACTCACCGCCAAGACCGCGGAAGCAGACAAGCTGCGCGGCTTCCGTCTCGGCGTTGACGACTACATTACCAAGCCTTTCAGCATGGCTGAGCTCGTTGCCCGCATTCAAGCGGTGCTCGCCCGAACACATTCGGAGAGCGAGGATGATGTCCACTTTGCTGGAGTGATTGCTGTGGATATGCTAAAGCGCGAGGCGAGATTAGAGGATCGTGTGCTCGATCTCACACCAACAGAATTTCGACTTCTCGCCGCGCTCGCTCGCCGTTCTGGAGAAGCTGTATCGCAGGATGATTTAATCGCAGATGTTTGGGGGGAGGTGCGAGTTAAGAGCGGCAGTGCGCTGCGACGCTCCATCTGGCTTCTGCGCCGGAAGATCGAACCAGACCCGGAGAACCCAACCCGGCTGGTCACCGTCCGAGGCTACGGCTACCGCCTGGAGGCGTAAGCCCTCCGCGCTTGCTATTATTAATTAAATCCCCGGGGTCGACACACGGGTCAGCTCATAACCTCCCGCAGGGTTCAAACCTGCGGGAGGTTTATACAAGAGAACGCAGCGTTGATCGTTGTAGAGACGCAGCATACTGCGTCTCTACGCGTAGGATATGTAGTCGAAGGCCTATTAAATATTGGCGTGGATCTGTCATTTCGAGTGAAGTGAGAAATCCCTATGATGTTGGTCTTGGTGACTCTTCCTTCTTAATCAGACACCATCCCTAAGTGCCGAAGCCCACCCCTTAATGTCATTGCGAGCCGAAGGCGAAGCAATCTGTTCCTTTCTTGATGGGAGATTGCCACGTCGCCCTTCCGGGCTCCTCGCAATGACAAAAACGAGAAGGGTTCTGCATCACTAGCTGTAATTTCGAATGAGCCGTGAAACGGCGACCGAGAAATCCCTATGATGTTGGTCTTGAGGACTCTTCCTTCTTAATCAGACACCATCCTTAAGTGCCGAAGCCCACCCCGTAATGTCATTGCGAGCGAAGCGAAGCAATCTCGCTCTTTCATCTGCTGAGATTGCCACGTCGCCCTTCCGGGCTCCTCGCAATGACAAAAACGAGAAGGGTTCTGCATCACTAGCTGTCATTTCGAGCGAGCAGTGAAACGGCGACCGAGAAATCCCTAGAGTGAATCGAATTCAACTACAACTCTTGAATCAAATTATCTCCTTCCTAAAAAAACCTCTGATTGTTAATTGAGTCATCTCAAGGATTTCCTTCCTAAGCAGACTCCCCAATACCACTCCTCTGAAGACGTAAGTTGGTTGTAAGGATGAAATCTGACTCCCGCGTGTAAACTTGGAACAAGTGACGAACGACGATTAATGGCGAGTTGTTTGATTCACTCAGATGTGTGGAGCTATAAGAACATGAGAGAAACACAACACTCAAAATCCAAGGGGCAGACACTTGTTGAGTTTGCGCTTGTCTTGCCGATCATGCTCCTGATTCTTTTCGCGATCATCGAGATCGCCCGATTGCTGCATGCCTGGGTCTCGATCGAGAACGGCGCTCGCTTTGGTGTTCGCTACGCTGTCACGGGTGAATACGACCAGGCTTATTGTGCCGGGTATCCCGGGGGGATCTGCGATTCAAAAGCGGAGGAGGATGGCGCCCGCATTCCTTCGATTAAAGATAATGCCTTATCCGGATCTGCGGGTATCTTGCGGGACCTCGCTGCACCTGCCGGCGCACCGGGTTATTTGAAGATTACCGTCTGTTCGAACAAAAAGAACATTGTTTATTTCCCATCAGATTCATCTACCGGCACATCGGCAAACTGTCAACTGACTGAAGATGCGGGCGGCCCGGGCAACCGAGTCTCGGTCACGCTGGATTTCGATCATCCAATCATCAGCCCAATCATAAGCTCATGGATGCCACAAATTCGGCTTACGGCTAAGCGCGAAGGCATTGTTGAACAGTACCGTGTCGCCCGTGTCGTTGGTCTGCCGGCGACGATCTCGGTACCGACGTTCACACCAACGAACACTGCGACTCCTACGCCAACGGCAACACCAACAACGACACCTCCCCCAACGTATACACCGACGCCAACGGAGACACCCTGCAAGGTACCGCCTTTGATCACAATATTGCGGCCTTCATCAGGTGTTATGATCGACGGTCCGGGCGCAAAGATCCCCGCTTATGCACAGGCCTATGATCCGGATAACTCTGATACAGCGACCTGCGCTGGGGTCGGGCCGGATGGCGACGGAATTATGCAGGTGGAATTTCAGTTCTTCTGGTGGGATGGCATGGGCTGGGCTTGGCGTTATACATCGGTGGATTACACAACGGATTACTGCGGATTTGGCGGCAACGCTCCTTGCAATGGTCACCCTGTGGTAAGCGCGAAATGGCCCAATGGCCAGCCGATAGAGTCGGGTCAGCATAAACTCTCGGCGAGGGCGCTGGATGACGAGGGGGTCTGGAGTGATTGGGCTGAGGTGATGTTCGAAATCGGCGTCCCACCGACACCGACACCAACTTTAACGCCGACGCCTTCCTGCGAGGGCGTGAGCTTCGGGCAGTTTCGTGTATTCAGCAGCGCACGCGTCGCTCAATGGATCAACAACACCAGCTATCCTGGGCTGGAGGTCGTGGGGGTGACCGTTAATTGGAATCCACTTGAACAGGCTTCTAATCTCTACGGTTGGAATGAATATCTCGACTGGATGTATTGGTATACCTCAAAAGTCAATAATGGGAACGACTACTCGTCTTCCACATCGGCAAATACAGGCATGCCGAAACCAGTGGCAATGGGGGAGAACTCGACCTACATCTATATGAATTTCAACGGCGGCTTTGAAGGCTACCTGTCCTCTGCACCATTGAATCTCAATTCAAGCCACTTTGGCTTCACGGTCCAGTTCAGTGACTCGGCTTGCAATTTATCTTCCGGGGCAGCTCCCGTCACATTCCCAGCGGCAACGAACACACCTACGGTTACACCGACTGGGACGGCGACGCTAACGCCGACGATCACGCCCACATCGACGATTACGCTAACACCGACGATCACGCCCACACCGACCAAAACCCCGACGGTAACGAATACGCCCACGATCACGCCTACACCGACGCCGAACTGCCACCTGATCCAGAACATCGGCACCGAATTGAAGAACAACTTCTTCGGCATCCGCCTGATCAATCACAAT
>JAUWFP010000272.1 GCA_030606845.1 Anaerolineales bacterium
TACCCTGAGCGAATCTTTTCGAGGGCTTCTTCGAGGGCCTCGGGAGCGATGATTTCAGCAACTTGCTTACCAATAAGCTCACGCCGTTGATATCCGAACAGGTTGGAAAATTGATCGGTCACCTCGATAAAACGCCCACCCTCCGTAATGGCAATACCTTCAAAAGCGGCTTCGGTGAGTAGGCGAAAGCGTTCCTCCTGCTCTCGAAAGGTTCGATCCGCGCGTGTAGCGTTGATGAAGAGCGGCCCAATCCAGGCGAGGGCAAGCACCAGCACAAGCGAGACGACCAGAGCGATAACCTCACCGATTGGGACGCCGGTTGCTCCTGGGGTTCCTGAAGCGATTTGGTATAGGACTAAACCCTGACGCAGGGCCATGAGGACCATACCGATGGCAATCGCGACCCAAGCTTTGATTCCGCCCGTAATTCGGATCAGGCGCAACGCGAGATAGGCAGCTAACAATTGCAGCAGAGCCGATAGTGCCAGAATCGGGATTATGTACATCGTGAACGGTCCTTTAGCCCATAAATATTTATGGCAAAGCGACGCATGAGGTTCAAGTCTTGAACAGCCATCTCAAGTTGGTGTGCAGGCTTTATGCCAAAGCGCTCCCTGATAAAGATGTATATGCGCTACTAAACGCGAGCAAGAAAACTACGCATAAGCGTTCGTTAAGAAGATCTCAATTCACCGCCTGCTAACGGATAAGAGGGCGCACATAGTGCGAGTGTAAGTGAAACAGGGTCGGCGGAGCAATGCGTCTCAGGTAACCCGGATCGAAGGGGGATAAACAACCGGCAGCGGGCAATTCATGGCCAATAAATAGGATGCAGCGGGACCCCAACCACTTGCGCTAGACCCAAGCCGCAATACAATGACCGCGTTTAAAGGATTACGAGTGGCGGGGGAGAAGGTACCGCTCGTGTAACAGCGGCAGCAGTATCTCCGGGAAATTTCATATATGGTTCTAATGCTTACCTTCGCGCCGGTGTATATATAATAAGGTAGAGTGTACAGACTGTTAGGTGCATCTGGAGGATATGGCTTATGATGCGATTTGATCGTTTTACCGAACGCGCCCAGGACGCGGCTCAGCGCGCGGCGGAGATCATCCAGCGCTACGGCCACAATCAAATTGACACAGAACACATTCTGCTGGCGCTGATAGAACAACCGCAGGGGGTTATCTCGCAGATTCTCGAACGTTTGAACATCGACATCGATCACATTTCTGAAATGATTGATCAGCAGTTGCGCGCCAGCCCCAAGGCGAATATTTATGGTGGGGGCGCTGGTCAGATATTCATTACACCACGTGTGAAACGCGTGGTAGATATGGCCAACGAAGAAGCCAATCGGTTGGATGATGAATACATTTCGACCGAACATCTTTTCCTCGCAATTCTCTCCGAGCGCAACACAGCAATTTCTCGATTGCTGTCCGATGAAGGGATCACGAAAGACCGTGTCTATGACGCGATCAAAGAAACCCGCGGCGGTCAACGGGTGACCGACCGCAAGGCAGAATCACGCTACCGAACGTTGGAGAAGTATTCGCGAGATCTTTCTCAACTCGCCCGTGAAGGGAAATTAGACCCTGTCATCGGCAGGGACGAAGAGATCCTGCGTCTGATCCAGATCCTCTCGAGACGTACGAAAAATAACCCGGTGCTGATAGGGGAAGCGGGCGTGGGTAAAACAGCCATCGTCGAGGGGTTGGCACAGAAGATCATAGACGGGGACGTTCCGGAAATCCTGAGCGGCAAACGGGTGGTTTCGCTGGACCTCGGCGCTATGATCGCCGGCTCACGTTTTCGCGGAGAATTTGAAGAACGCCTAAAGGCCTCTATTGAGGAGATACAAAGAGCAGAGGGCGAGATCATCTTAATGATCGATGAGCTGCATACGGTGGTTGGTGCCGGTGCCGCGCAAGGGGCGATGGATGCTTCCAATATGTTGAAGCCCGCCCTATCGCGCGGCGAACTCCAATGCATCGGCGCGACGACACTGGATGAATACCACAAGCACATTGAAAAGGATGCCGCACTCGAGCGGCGATTCGCGCCGCTCTATGTTGAAGAGCCTTCTATAGAAGAGACCATAGAAATGCTAAAGGGGCTGCGTGATCGTTATGAAGCGCATCACAAAGTTCGCTTCTCGGATGAGGCGCTGGTCGCCGCCGCCAGGCTGAGTCAACGCTATGTAACTGACCGGCACCTACCCGACAAAGCAATCGATTTGATGGATGAAGCGGCCGCCAAGCTGCGAGTTGCGCTGTACTCCCTGCCGCCCGAGCTGAAAGAGCTTAAGGCCGGTGTGGACCGCATGATGGCCGAAGAGGAACTGGCGGGCCAGGAGCGCGATTACGAACGAGCCGCGGAGAAAAAGGCACAACGCCTTAGACTTGAGAAAGAATTTCGAACGAAGCGTGACGCCTGGGAAGTCGAGCACCAGCTGGATGAAGTTGTAGATGAAGACGACATCGCCGGGGTTGTTGCACAGTGGACCGGCATCCCAGTAAACCAGGTGATGGAAACCGAGGCCGAAAAACTGCTGAATATGGAAGAGCGTCTGCACGAACGCATCATCGGGCAAGATGAAGCTATCCACGCTCTCTCGGACGCGATCCGGCGGGCTCGGGCGGGTCTTAAGGACCCCCGCCGGCCGATCGGTTCGTTTATCTTCCTGGGCTCATCGGGAGTCGGCAAGACAGAGATGGCCAAGGCCCTTGCGGAATTCCTCTTCGACGAAGATGATGCCCTGGTGCGAATTGACATGAGCGAATATCGTGAACAGCATTCCGTTTCACGATTGTTCGGCGCACCTCCGGGCTATGTTGGCTACGAAGAAGGCGGACAGCTTACAGAAGCAATTAGAAGGCGCCCTTATCGTGTAATCTTGTTCGATGAAATCGAGAAGGCGCATCCTGAAGTGTGGAACACGCTGCTGCAGATCTTGGATGATGGCCGACTCACCGACGGTCAGGGCCGCATCGTCGATTTCCGCAACACCGTCCTGATTATGACATCCAACCTGGGCACAGAATTCGTCACACGTTCGGGGACGTTGGGTTTCCAACGGTCGGGCGAGGGAGCGGAAAGTGAGGGGGAGGCCAAGATTGAGCGTGCCTTAAAGGACACCTTCCGACCCGAATTCCTCAACCGCATTGATGAGGTGATCATCTTCTCCAAACTCACACTGGAGGATATGGTGGAGATCGTCACCCTGCAAATGGAACAGGTCCGTGAACGACTGGAAGACCATGGTTTGAAGGTCAGCTTGAGCGACGCGGCGCGCAACTGGCTGGCTCAAGAGGGTTTAGATCCAGATTTCGGAGCTCGGCCTCTCATGCGCGCGATTCAGAAGCATGTTGAGAGCCCGCTCTCTGTCAAGATCCTCCAGGGCGAGTTCAAAGAAGGCGGTCAGGTGTTGGTTGACTATGTCGAAGATGAGGGTGTGGTCTTCCGTCCAATTGAGGACAGCACACCTATCGAAATCGATGAGGAAGTCAGCGCCTGAGGGGGTAGTTGGTAGTTCCAAGAGCGGTAAGTTTC
>JAUWFP010000026.1 GCA_030606845.1 Anaerolineales bacterium
GAAACTGCGCCTAATTTCTTTTACCCGTATTGAGGATACCGGAGCCATCGCCAAACAAAACGATGGAAAGGCGCACAAGAAGACCAATGTATGACGGATCGGAGAATTTAGAACACCTCACCCAGCAAGCAGTGTCCCCACTAACCCCACCAGGATGGGGACCGGTAGGCCGAGACCGAGTCGAATCACTGTGAAGCGCCAGCCTAAAAATGGGAGCTCGAAGGATACGGTAAGTAAGGCGATGGACGCCCAGGAGGTGATCATCGCCAGCGTCGGTCCCAGTCCGGCACCGGATTGGAAGAGGACGGCGATGAGGGGGAAGACCACGTACGGCCCGCCGGGGAGGAACACGCCAGCGGCTGTCCCGATCAGAACGCCTTGCAGCCCTGTTCCGGGACCGATCCAGTTTTGGACCAGAGATTGAGGTTCAAGGGCGTTTACGTAGCCGACGATGATGAAGGCGACAATCAGCAGCGGCAATGTGCGCTTCAATGTTTCCCACCCGACCTGCGCTCCTTTTACATGGCTGCCGTCGTGGCGGCGCCAGGCGACAATGAGAAGGCCAAGCGCGATCAAAATCAGGATGACTGTGGACTCGATCACTGGACGGCCTCGCGGATGCGCTCGATGGTGTTCCCGAACAGGGTTTCGGCGAGGTAGCCGAGCAGTGGTGGAAATATCAACGTCAGGGCATAGCGCACGAGCGTCAGGTGTGGTCCCAAGAGCGCGAATTCGTAGGGAAGGCGCGATATCGACCAAAGATTTTTTGCGGTGACGAAGGCTACTAGCACACCCAGGCCTGCGCCGGATTGCAGTAGGCTGCCTGCGATCGGGTAATACACGTAGGGCCCGCCGGGGATCAATGCTCCGCCGATGCAGCCAATCAGGATGCCGCGCCAGCCCGCACCGGCCGCGAGCCAGCGCTCCACTAGCTCCTTTGAGATGAGAACGTTCGTTAACCCTGCGGTCAAAAAAGCAGCGAGCAGCATCGGCGTGACCGACACGAGGGTTTGAAAGCCTTGGCGCAGCCCCTCCAGAGCGAGGTCCTGACCACCCTTCCACCAGGCGATGCCCGCTAAGGCGAAAGCCACACCAGTGAGGAAAATCAATGTCCAATCGAGTGTAAGTTTTTTCATCGGCAGAAGTAGACGGGATTGTCCACGGAGATGACAATAATGGCAAACAGGATGGATGCTGACCCAAGGACAGACATCTTAGAAGGTATTTCTCTACACAAGGACGATAATCAGGCGTAAAGAGTCTGAACCGCATCAATCAGCGAATCGGCATCAGCATGGTCGTTATAGCCCTGGAAGGAAAAACGAATGAACGACCGATTATGCCATTGATGGACAAGGACCTCGATGTTGTGCTCCTCACGCAATCGGCGTTGGATGTCGTGATTGGGTTCAGGAAGCTCAACCGCAGCCATCTGCAATGCCCACCCCTGTGATTGAGTAAGCCTGGTAGTTCCGAAAAATTCAAGCAGACGATCCCTCGTCTCCGCAGCAAGGTCAATGCAGCGACGGCGCACATCATCCCACCGATAGTCGCGTTGAAATTCGATTGCAGCAGGAACGGACAGGAAGGCCGCGATATCACGTGTGCCCTGCCATTCGTGGTAGTCGATGAACCGTGATGTGCCAGGTTGCTCAGCTCCCCAACCCCAGCTAACCACCAGAGGCTCGAGGGTATCCTTTATTTCCGGGCGAGCGTACAGGAAGGAGGCTCCCTTCGGCGCGCAGAGCCACTTATGACAGGCGCCGGTGTAAAGGTCGGCGCCGAGATCTGCCAGATGGAGAGGAATCTGACCCGGGGCGTGGGCGCCGTCGACAATAGTTAAGATCCCAGCTTCGCGAGCCAGCGTACAAATCTCCTTTACAGGAAATTTTATGGCCGTCGGACTGGTGATATGGCTGATGAAGATCACGCGGGTGTGATCGTTGACGCCGGACCAGAAATATTCAACAAAGGCTTCATCTTCTGGAATTGGAAACGGGACTGCGCGCTGGACGTAGCGTGCGCCTCGCCGATTGCAGATAAAGCACCAGGTCCGATCCACAGCGCCGTATTCGTGGTCCGTCGTGAGGATTTCATCACCCGCACCAAGCTTCAGGCTGCGCGCAATCATGTTGATCGCAGTCGTGGGGTTAGGGAAGTACACAAGGTCATCAGGGCCACAGCCGACGTATTCGGCCAGAACTGCGCGTGCCTCGGCCATTAATTCTGGCGCCCGACGGTCAAGGAAATCCACCGGGTGGCGCTCGAGTTGGCGCTGCCATTCCTGATAAGCCTGGAAGACTGGTCTTGGGCAAGCACCAAAGGAACCGTGATTCAAGTAGATTACAGTGGGGTCGAGGAGGAAGAGTTGACGTAATCCCATCTAAGATTACCTTTCTTTGAATAACAACACTGTACTACTTTCGATCCTCATTTGCATCCCCCTGTTCCCAATGTGCTCTTGATTATTAGCCACGCGACTCGACGGTATCTTACCTGGTGACCTTCCAATCCGATCGTAGGGTTTCCCGTTATTGTGCTAGGTTGTGGGTGCCACTCATTCTTCTTCAGCACCCGTACATGTGAATAGGGTGTATTTAGCGCAGTAGTGGCGTCGATGAATACAGCGAGTCAAGCTCAAATGGCGATTATTCAAATCGAAAGTAGAGACGCAGTTCGTCCTCATGTCCCTTGCGAGAATCCAAAGTGAGGCGCAAATGTTGGCGCCTCACAATGTTCATCTCGAATATATTGAGATCAGCCGCTCACGGCAGGAAATTGTGCGGGTTTACTCGACCCCAAACCTCGCTGCGCATTTCGAAATGCAGGTGAGGGCCGGATGAGTTTCCGGTGATCCCCATTGTGCCGATTGCGCCGCCCTTGAAGACAGCTTGACCGCAGCCGACGTTAATCGTATCGAGGTGGGCATAGAGTGTCTGCCAGCCGTTGCCGTGGTCGATCACAACCACGTAGCCATAGCCATAATTATTCCAACCCGAATAGACTACGACACCGTTATCGGAGGCGAAAATGCCGTGTCCGATGGCGCCGCCAATGTCAATTGCTTCATGGACGCCAGGAATGTAGGGGTATCCCGAGAGCCAGCGTGAGGAAGTCGGCCAGTCGAACACGCCCGTCCCAATCGGGCCGCTGGACACGGAGCCGCAGAATCCCGGTCCTAAGATGCTGGCCGCGGCCGGGTTGGAGCGAGTGATGGTGATCATCTGCCAGGTCGGTGCATCGCGGCGCCCACCGGTTATGAGGATGAGCGAGCCATACTCGATGTCCGGATTGGCGAAGTCCACATCGAAGGCGATGTGGTTCCCGGGCCACTCGATGATCGCCTCCGGCTCGGCGTGAAAAGAACCCGCTACTTTTGAGATATTGTCGCCCTCCGACCAGGAGTAGAGGACGCCATCGATGGGTGGAATATTGAGTTCCTGACCCGGCTTAAGCGTATGCGGGTCTTGCTCGAGTGTGTACCAGTTCCCCCAAAGGATTGACTCTGCCTTAAGGCCATATTTTTCGGCGATGCCGAATAGGGTGTCACCTTCCTGAACCAGATATTTTAGGATATCGAATCGTGGTCGATCAGGGATGATCGTATGCAGATCGGCTTTACGGTAAACATCGCTGGTTTCTCCAGGGGGGTCGAAGGAAGGCAGTATTTCAGGATTTAATGCGCTTAAGTTATCTGGAGTTGCTTTCTCAACGGATGCGGTAACATCACCAGAAGAGGTACCAGGGGATAGAGTTTCCGGGCTCGAACCTGTTGCACAGCTCGCTGCTAGGATGAGGAACACACTCACCAGGACGATGTTGATTCGGCTGGTGATGGGGGTTGAGCGATCTGGGTCAGGGTACAAATCCCGCATACGCATTTTCTGAAGGTCTCCGGCGCGTGATCATATCAGCGCGGAAGATCAGGGTCAAGACGATGAGCAAACAGATGATCTCATCGCATGAGGGCTGAGGGAGAGTAAGCTCCAGGTTTGTACGCACATGAATTCTTTAAACATCGATCCAACTTGTGCACAAGAGACATCCGAACATGCCTTATAGCGTGGCATTGTTCTTGCATGATTCTCGCATGAATTGATGACGACGGGCTGGATCAAGCGTCGAGAATCAAACCGAGATCGCTGTGCCAGGATTCCTATTGGGAGAAAGTGCCCAGTGACGCAAGATGTAGTGGCGAGTTTGATAGGGCGCCCGGCTGTTAAGGTAAATACCTGAATGAAGCATAGAATGATATTCCGTTATGGTTTCCTCAACCTATTGATTGGGTTGCTGTTGGGCGCTTGCATGTCTCCTGATGTGTCGCCCGAGGTGGTTAACCCTGAGACGAGCGTTACGCCAACCGCGACGCTGGCGGTTGAGTTACCGGTTACCCCACAGAGTGCAGAAGGAGCCCGACGGGAAGCTCCTATTCCTGCCGCGCCACGGCCTCTGGTCTTCCCGACGACAGCTCCAGAACCCGAAGTAACCTGGCGTCCCCCGCCGTACCCTGTCCCCTGGGCCGTACAACCGCAGGACCATTTTTTCTTCGGTCGTCCCATCCCTTCCGGGGAAGTCAATTGGCCAAACGCGAAATACCGATACGGCAGCACATTATTCGGCGCGGAGAGCATGCATACGGGGGTCGACATGGGTGCAGAGCGGGGAACACAGGTGTTAGCGGCTGGTCCCGGAGAGGTGGTCTGGGCCGGGTATGGCCTGTACCGCGGGCTTGAAGACCCGACGGACCCGTATGGTCTTGCAATAGCGGTCCGCCACGACTTTGGTTATGAGGGGCAGCAACTTTACACTGTATATGCCCACCTGGGCTCGATCTCGGTCTGGTGCGGGGAACGCGTGAGGATGGGAGATTTGCTGGGCACGGTAGGTGAAACAGGACACGCTTCGGGTCCTCATCTTCATTTTGAAATACGACTGGGAGAGAATCGCTACTTCAGTACTCGCAATCCCGAGTTGTGGATGGTTCCTCCAGAGGGATGGGGAGTCCTTGCGGGTCGTATAAAGAATTCCTTTGGGGGGGATCTTCGCGAGCAGTTGGTCCAGATTCGATCTCTTGAAACCGACCAGCGCTGGGACGTATGGACCTATGCCGAGGGCACAGTCCACCCGGACGATTATTACAACGAGAATTTTGTGATCAGCGACCTCCCAGCAGGCCCCTATGAGGTCAGAATTGATTTTGTGGGGCGGCCGTTCACGGCTCAATTCCTGCTCCTCCCCGGCAGGGTAAATTTTCTGACTTTCCTCGGCAGAACCGGTTTCGTAATCGAGCCGACTCCCACCCCCGTAGACCTGACCCATCCCCCAAGCCCCTAGGCGTCATAAGGAGAACTCAGCCCCTTCCCGGATCTTTTTGTGCGGGCAGCGGTAATGGACGAATCCGCTATCCGCTTAACGTAATTGAGCGAGAGTCTTTAAGTAACCCCCCAGGGACGATTGATTGTTTATTTTTGCAGTGATAGACGTCGCTGTTGGCATATGACACCCGTCATATTGTCAGGGCGGCCTTTTGAGTTAATATAAGGGTATCCTAACTATTGGATTCCCGATTTTTAGGACGCGCAGTTATTTGTTCAGGGGAAGAAGTATGACAGAGTTGCACAAATTTGCTGAGAGCGAAGAGATGTATTTGAAGACCATCGCCGAGATTTCGCGTCATGGGAATCTCGTTCCGGTCACAAATATCGCTGAGCGGCTCAGTATCTCGACGGTTTCCGCGAGCGAGATGGTACACAGGCTTCAGGACCGCGGTTTGCTCGAGCACACACCATACAAGGGTGTGCGGCTGACGACTGAAGGGCGGAAGCGGGCGGAAGGCATCCTGCGGCGGCACCGATTATGGGAATGTTTTCTGACGGAGCATCTCGGGCTTCCCTGGAAACAAGTCCATGATTTTGCCTGCCAGTTGGAACATGTTAGCGAGGATGCGTTGACGGATGCGCTAGATAAGCACCTTGGTTTCCCTTCTTTTTGCCCGCATGGCAACCCCATACCACCAGCGCAGGGCGTTCTTGAAGGAAGGGAGACGACACCGCTTTCTGATCTCGACGTCGGGCAGGAGGGAGTCGTCCTGTGTATCCGCGAGGAGGATGGCGAGATACTGGACTATCTTGATGCTCGTGCAGTCCGACCTGGCAGCCGTGTTCGCATCGAGGAAATCGCTCCGTATGATGGGCCGCGTTCGGTCTTGATGGATGGAGAGAAGCAGGTTCTAGGCCGTGAGGTGGCAGAGCATATCCTTATTGAGTTGGTGCACGACAACGAAACGGAGTGAGTGTTGAGCACAGAAACTGAACGTAAATATAGCAATAGGCCGCTCAGCGAAGTGCCGTCGGGTGGGCGTGTGCGCATGGTTGGATTTGGGCGCCATTGTCGCCGGTCTCGTCGCCTGGCAGAATTGGGAATCAACCCGGGCACCGAGATCACGGTAATTCAGTCGGACCCTGGGCAACCGCTGTTGCTGCGGGTGCGTGGATCACAGTTGGCGGTTGATCGCAGGGTGGCTCATCAATTATTCGTCACCCCGCTGGAGCCGATGCCTGAGTTTGCAAATTGGCGGAGGGGTTGGCGCCGCTGGGGGCGTGGGGGGCGGACCCAGAGGTCGCGGAGGGAGAAGCGGGCGATCTCGAAGGCGGAGAAAACAGTCACTTGATGACGTTGAACCGAAGCAATCCGGTAGAGACGAAGATGAGACGTAATACGGAGCTGACGATTGCTTTGGCGGGGAATCCGAATGCCGGAAAAACCACGGTATTTAATCGACTCACCGGTTCGCGCCAGCATACCGGGAACTGGCCCGGCAAAACGATCGAACGCAAAAGCGGTCGGTATAAACACGCGGGCATGTGGATAGAGGTCGTGGACCTTCCGGGGACGTACAGCCTGGCGGCGTATTCCGAAGAGGAGATTGTGGCGCGTGACTTTCTGCTTGAAGGGCAAGCAGACGTCGTTGTGGTCGTGGTAGATGCATCAAACCTGGAGCGGAACTTATATCTTGTAGTACAGATTCTTGAACTGCAGCTTCCAGTTCTCGTAGCTTTGAATATGACGGATATGGCCGAAACAATTGGTTTCGAGATAAATACCGACGACTTGTCAGATGGATTGGGCGGTGTCCCGGTGATCAGGATGGTAGCCGCTCGAGGCAAGGGGATCGACGAATTGAAAGAGGCGATACTGCTTTATGCGGAACAACAAGCCAAAGAACGAACGCTGGACCCGATTATATGACCAAACCCGATTCCAAACCCGTTTTTCAGATCGACTATGGACCTGAGATCGAGCCTGAAATTGAGAACCTGAGGGCGCTCATCGAAGAGCGCTTCGTGCTTCCGGATCAAATTAAACCGCGCTGGCTCGCCGTAAAGGTGCTCGAAGGGGAGACAGACCTTCTCGAGCATTTTCTCGGTGTCGAAGATGCCCGTGTTGTACTGGCACAGGTTCATTCGAGCCGGGAGCGGCTGGAGGCGCAGGTCCCGGAAGGGCTGGATATTGCCATTGCTGACAGACGCTATGAGCGTGTGGGCAGGATCGTGGAACAGTCACTCACACGCCCAGAGGAACCTGTCCGCTCGCGCGCAGAGCGAGTAGACCGGGTTATCACGCATCCGTGGCTGGGGATTCCGATATTTATGATGGTGATGTACATGGTCTTCAGCCTGGTTGTTAACGTCTCGGAGCCGTACCTGGAGTGGATCGACGCGGTTGTTTCAGGGCCGATTACAAATTGGGCAGGAGCCTTGCTTTCTTCAATTGGCGCATCCACCTGGTTGCGCGGGTTGATCTTGGATGGGGCGATCGCAGGCGTTGGCGGCGTGTTGGTCTTTATTCCTGGTCTCGTGGTCCTGTTTTTCTTTATTGGCTTACTCGAGGATAGCGGCTATATGGCGCGCGTTGCATTTGTGATGAATCGCTTCCTCGCATTCTTGGGTTTAAACGGAAAGAGCTTCGTGCCATTAATCCTTGGCTTTGGCTGCGCTGTCCCGGGGATTTATGCCACGCGGACGCTCGAGAGCCACCGTGACCGCTTACTCACTGCGTTGCTGGTACCTTTCATGTCGTGCGCCGCGCGGCTTCCAGTGTACGTTGTGTTTGGGATGGCTTTCTTTGGTCGAAGCGCGGATTGGATCATTTGGGGTTTATATGCGCTAGGAATTGCTACGGCGGTCTTGTTGGGGTTTTTCTACTCACGGACGCTGCTTCGATCTTCTGAAGAAACTTCTTTCCTGATGGAACTGCCCTCTTATCGCCTGCCAAGACTGAGTAATTTGTGGATCCACGTCTCACTAAGGACGGGCGAATTTCTGCGCAATGCAGGGACACTGATCCTGGCTGCATCCATGGTTGTGTGGCTGCTTCTGAACGTTCCGCCTAAAGCACCCGGATTGGAGCAGAGTGTATTTGGGCAAGTTAGTGGTTTTGTCGCACCCGTGCTGGAACCAGCAGGTTTTGGGACCTGGGAGGCTTCAGGATCGCTCTTGACGGGCATGGTCGCCAAAGAGCTTGTGATCGCGACGATGACACAGATCTATCTTGATGAGAACGTAGAGACCGAAGCAGAAAGTGAGATTGATCCGCTTCAGGATCTGATAGATATTGGAAAAGGTTTTATCGGGGCTACGATTAGCGCTGGAGAGCGGCTATTAGACGCCCTCACTCCCGGGGTCCAGTTATTCGGAGGCGAAGGAGAGAGAGAAGAAGGAGGTACGGCGCTCAGTTATTCTTTACAAAACTCGTTCACGCCTCTTTCCGCCCTGGCGTTCATCGTATTTGTCTCGCTTTACACGCCCTGCGTGGCCACACTGGGGGCGATCCGCGCCGAATTCGGCGGGCGGTGGGCTCTTTTTTCCGCGGTAAGCCAAACCGGGATGGCTTGGCTCGTGGCGACGCTTGTCTTTCAACTGGGCCGTTTGTTGGTTTTGACATGAGCGGGGCACAGAAAACATCTATTCTGGCGCAAATCTTGGCGGAATTTGACCATGAAAGACGCCCTCTATCGAGCCTCGAGCTGGCAAGTACGTTCGGCAAAGACCTCACGGTGGTTGAGGGAATGCTTGAAACGCTGGTGAGGTCAGGGCGGTTGATGGAACTGGGGAGTGATGGACTCTGTGAGCAATGTCCAGCACAAAGTCTCTGCATAGTTCTCCCGTTGGAGGGACGTCGATTTTGTCTTGTTCCGCACGAAGGGTGGGAACTCCCTGCCCAGCACGGAACTTGCTGGGAAGCAAGAGATCGAGATAAGGCATAATGAACCTGTTTTCCTGGAACGTCAACGGCATACGCGCGGCGCAGAAAAAAGGGTTCTTGGAGTGGGTGACTAAGATTCGCCCGGATGTTATTTGCATCCAGGAGACAAAAGCTCAACCCGAGCAGTTGGACCCTGAGCTTCTCGAGCCAGAGGGATACCGTTCTTATTGGTCATCGGCGGAGCGCAAGGGCTACAGTGGGGTTGCCCTCTACACCCGCGCTGAACCGCTGAGCGTGCAGATGGGTCTTGGGCAAGAGGAATTCGACCGCGAGGGTCGAACCATCTTGGCGGACTTCGATGACTTCGTCCTGCTGACAACCTATGTTCCTAACGGCTCCCGCGACCACAGTCGGGTCCCTTTCAAAATGGCGTATAAAAAAGCGCTGCTCGATACCTGCAATGCTCTGCGAGCCGAAGGTCGCAGCGTCATATTCTGTGGGGATATAAACACGGCTCATCGCGAGATAGACTTGGCTCGCCCCAAACAGAACCAGAAATCAACCGGCTTCCTGCCCATCGAGCGGGAGTGGATCGACGCGGTCGTCGAGCAAGGTTACATCGATACCTTCCGCGAACAGCACCCCGAGCGCGCCGCGTATAGTTGGTGGGCTTATTGGGGAGGAGCGCGCGAGCGCAATGTGGGTTGGCGGCTGGACTACTTCTTTATTAGCTCAGACCTCTCAGAGAAAGTCGTTTCTGCCGAGATACACTCCGATGTCTTTGGCTCGGACCATTGCCCTGTCAGCCTAACGTTGCGGTGATGTGCGCTCTGGGCGGACCCGTTAGCCCCCTCGATCGAAATAAGCCAAAGTCACCAAAGTAGATTGCACTCGGCCCTTGACAGAGGCGTACTTTATTGCAAGATAAGAGTGGTAATCGAATCACAATATCACACCGGAGCACTAAAGGGCATTGTGTGTATAGGCGCAAGTAAGGGAAAAACAGGTGGACTGAAGTGGAACCATCTCTATTAAATGCATTTTGGGCAGCGGTGATCACCGCGTTGGCGACAGGGCTTGGGGGTTTACCCTTCGTCTTCGTGCGCCGCTTTCCTGCCCGTCTTGCTCACCTGGCCTGGGCAGTTGCCGGAGGGATGATGCTTTCGGCGTCTGTTTTTAACCTGATCTACCCGGGGATCGAGGATGGCGGGTTCAGCATCGTGGCTGCCGGTATGCTCGCTGGCGCCCTGATCTTCGGCCTGGCCTCGCGACGGATAGCGCACCACGATTTTACAATCAGCGGGGTGAGCGGCGCGGGCGGGAACCGCATTGCCTTGGTTCTGGGGACGATGTTCTTCCACAGCTTCCCTGAGGGTCTGGCAATAGGGGTGGCTTTCGGATCCGGGGATGCTAGCCTGGGCATAATCATCGCCATCGCCATCACAATTCACAACATCCCCGAGGGAATCGCAGTCTCACTACCGCTGCGCGCCGAGGGGGTCAGCGGATGGAAGTGTGTTGGCTGGTCAATATTCTCGAGTTTGCCTCAACCGATAGCGGTGATTCCTGCCTACCTGGCCATGGTTGCTTTTCGGCCCATTCTTCCCTTCGCCTTTGGTTTCGCGGCAGGGGCGATGTTCTTTCTCGTCCTAAGCGAGATGATCCCGGAGAGCCTCGCCAGCGACGTGCAGCGGCAAACGAGCGCGCTGGCGGCAATGGGCGGTTTCATCATGATGATGCTTATCCAGAACGTGTTCAATATGTGATTTTTCCAACCCACCCCTCTTGACAATTAGGCTCAACTAATATTATTATATGGTTATCCTTAATTCCAGGGCGGGTCGAGCCGATTCACCATGGCGAGATTCGCTGAAGGACCACCATCGCCCTGGTGTTATGGGCAACAGGGCGGGCCTAATAAGAGTCGACCATGATGCAGAAACTTAATCTCGAGAGGAAAAGAAAACGGCATGAGTGATTCCTTAATAACACTGCTCATTGGCATTGGGTTGCTGTTTATTGCTCTGTGGGTTTTTTGGCCGGAGAAAGGCCTTTATGCCCGCTGGCAGCGTGGGCGCAGGATGACCGCCCGCATCCGTCGCGAGGATGCGTTGAAGCACATCCACAACTGCGAGATGGGCGGGTCAGCGGCATCGATTCAGAGTATTGCCGGCGCGTTAGGCGTCAACCTCAATAAGGCATCAGCGACGTTGTCTGAGCTAGAGGAGCATAATCTGGCTCAAATAAGCAACGGCGGCATCCGCTTGACGCCCGCGGGCCGTGAGTCGGCGCTGCATACTTTGCGTGCACATCGCATGTGGGAACGATACCTGGCAGATGAGACAGGATACAGCGAACGAGAATGGCATGATCTAGCCGAGCGTTATGAACACGAATTGACGCCATCTGAGGTTGAAGCTCTCTCAGCGAAATTAGGGTACCCCACACACGATCCGCATGGAGATCCCATACCCGCGGCGGATGGCGAGATTGTCCATCATGGCGGGCAGCCGCTCACCGCAGTCGAGATTGATGTCCCCCAGCGTATCGTACACCTTGAGGATGAGCCGGACGTGGTCTACGCTCAGCTCGTCGCCGAAGGATTGCATCCAGGCATGGTGCTGCGACTCGTCGAACGGACACCAGAACGGCTGCGCTTCTGGGCCGGGGGTGATGAGCACACCCTGGCTCCTGTGCTCGCGGCGAATATCTCCGTCCTGGCCCTTCCCGAGATGGAGGCTGAGGAGCCCGTCGGAAAACCGCTGAGCCATTTACGGTCCGGCGAATCGGCCGTTGTCCTGTCGATTTCACCGGTATGTCGTGGTTTGGATCGTCAACGATTGCTCGACCTGGGGTTATTGCCGGGAACCAAAGTGGGCGTCGAGTTGATTGGTCCGGGTGGAGATCCGAAAGCTTATCGAATCCGAGGTGCGCTGATCGCTCTGCGAGACGACCAGGCTGACCGCATATTGGTTGAATGAGGAGTAAGTGGGATGGTGGATAAAAGAACAAAGGCTCCGATGAGTGAATGTGCAACCTGCTCCGTGCACAATGCCGCGAACCTTTTAAAGCTGGGCGTCGACATGAAGGATTGGGATTATGTCGTCGCGCTGGCTGGTAATCCCAATACCGGGAAAAGCACCGTGTTTAACGCCCTCACAGGACTGCGCCAGCACACAGGCAATTGGCCCGGAAAGACGGTCACACGGGCAGAGGGTGGCTTTGAGTATGCCGATCAGCGTTTCAAATTAGTGGATCTTCCCGGTACGTATTCGCTGTTATCGACCTCGCTCGATGAGGAGATCGCCCGAGATTTCATCCTTTTTGGTCAACCGGATGTCACCGTGGTGGTTGTGGACGCAACTCGATTGGAGCGGAATCTGAATCTGGTGATCCAGGTATTAGAAATCACCGATCGGGCTGTCATCTGTTTAAATTTGATGGATGAGGCTCACCGTCACGGGTTGGAAGTGGATGAACGCCGCCTTTCGCGCGATCTGGGTGTTCCCGTTGTGCCCACATCGGCTCGTTATGGCAAGGGGCTGGACGAATTGGTTGCAACGATCAGTGAAGTTGCCTCTGGCAAGTTCGCCTATCGGCCGCACAGAATCCAGGCGCTATCGCGCGCCATGGAGGGCGCTATCAAGACTTTAACCAAAGAAGTGAAAGCGGTTTATCCGGGTCTGCCAAACCCCCGTTGGGTGGCGATGCGTCTCCTCGATGGAGATGAACGAATCATCGAGGCTATTAACAAAGGCGAATTGGGCAGCTTAAGGCAAACGGAAAATGAGATATCGAGTGCTGAGATAGGGCGGAAGCAGGGGGCATTATCGTGAGCGATGAGAGATCGGCATCTCCCGAGAAACTCTTAAAGTCTGCCCAGACACTTCGCTGGGAGGTGGGTAGCAACGTGCACGAAGCGCTCACCGAGGCTATATACACCGACGCGGCGAGCATTGCCGATCGGGCGGTGAGCCGCCCCGAAGAGAGTCCGAAGTTTGATCTCGATCGGACAATCGACAAGATTGTGACTCACCGGTTCTGGGGCTTCCCGGTCATGATCCTGCTCTTCGCTCTCGTCTTCTGGATCACCATCACCGGGGCGAACGTCCCCTCTGCATGGCTCGCCTCTCTACTGATTGGCAAAGGACACATCTGGTTGTCGGAGATTGCATTGTCGCTGGGCTTCCCACTGTGGTTGAAAGGGCTGCTGGTTGATGGGATCTACCTGGCAACTGCCTGGGTTATCAGCGTGATGCTGCCGCCGATGGCAATTTTCTTCCCGCTCTTCACGTTATTAGAGGACTTCGGGTACTTGCCGCGAGTTGCCTTCAATCTGGATAGTGCCTTTAAGAAATCTGGCGCTCACGGCAAACAGGCGCTCAGTATGATGATGGGTTTCGGGTGCAACGCTGCTGGCGTGATCGCCACGCGCATTATCGATAGCCCGCGCGAACGGCTTATCGCCATCATCACCAATAACTTCGCGCTCTGCAACGGCCGTTGGCCGACTCAGATTCTTATAGCGACAATCTTCATTGGCACGCTGGTTCCTGCACACCTCGCCGGGCTCATCTCCTCTTTCGCAGTAGTTGGGATAGCCATTTTGGGGGTCTTGTTGACCTTCATGGTCAACTTGCTGCTCTCGCGCACGATGCTCCGCGGGGAGCCATCCAGTTTCAGTATGGAGCTTCCACCCTACCGACCGCCGCGTATCATGCAGACGATTTATACATCGTTCATAGATCGCACAATCTATGTGCTGTGGCGGGCAATCGTGTTTGCGGTGCCGGCGGGCGCGGCAATCTGGTTGAGCGCGAACATCACCATCGGCGGAGTGTCCATTGCCGAGCATCTCGTTAACTTCCTCGACCCGGTAGGTATCCTCATTGGATTGAACGGGGTGATTTTGCTGGCCTACATCGTAGCCATCCCGGCGAACGAAATCGTCATTCCAACGGTCTTGATGTTGACCGTTTTAATGACCGGAGCTGCGGGTTTTGATGCTGGTACAGGGGTTATGTTTGAGCTTGACTCGAATGCGAGCACGTTGGCCTTGCTTCAGGCTGGAGGCTGGACGTTGCTGACGGCGGTTAATTTGATGCTGTTCAGCCTGGTACACAACCCCTGCAGCACGACGATTTACACAATCTATAAGGAAACCGGGAGCTTGAAATGGACCACCGTGGCGTCGATTATGCCCCTTGCGTTGGGTTTGCTCATGACCTTCTTTGTGGCTCAGATATGGCGGGTTGCG
>JAUWFP010000133.1 GCA_030606845.1 Anaerolineales bacterium
AATCAAAGGCACCAGGGGGTAGTACGGACCCACCCAGCCCGGCTGGCGCTCCCCGCTTTCGAATGACTCGGCAATGTTGGCATGTCGCTTTGCATCATCCTTGTAGATAGTGGTACTCGGCGTTCGATCATACAAGTAGGCAAACACGTTGGCGCGGGCAGCCATCGTGGTTTTGCTGGTTAGCTCCGAAAAGATGAACACGGATTCCGCTCGCTCACCGGTCAACCCCTGGATCCAGCCTATGGGCCATCGCTCGTTACCGCCATGGTTGCCGCGGATGTCGACGATGATCACCGGCTCACCGCGATGGCTGCTGGCTGTTTTTACGAATTGGTTGAGCTCATCCGCATAAGGGTCAGAAAAAGAACGAACCCGCACGACTGGAATGCCGCCGATGATGTCCTCCCGGAAGATATCTTGCGAGTAGTAGTTGAAATTCGATCGCTGCAGCTCGATCTCAAATTGACGCTCCCCGGTTTCGGACGCGGCCGTAAGCAGCAAAGACGGCGGTTCCACCGAAGAGAGCAGGCCCAGGCGATAGATCGGTTCCCCCTGTTGGTTGAGTGAGGGAAGAATAAATGGTGCGGGATCAGCACCATTTATCGACACCACCGTGTAAGCTGTGCCATCTTCTGCAAACTCATACCCGCCGCTTTCCAGCGTCAATTCCAGGCGCATGTCATACCAGAAATCTTGATGACTGGCGAATTGAAAATCCCCGATCTTCATATGGCAGTCAACGATAAAACTAAGATGGTCGTGGAGTAAGCTGGAAAAGGCAGCTCTGGACCACGAGGATTCGGACGACAGCTCACCCAGGATGCGCTCCCTTGCCTGCTCGAATTCTCCATGCTCGTTGAAGAACGCATACCCGGAATAACCGTGGGAGAAAAGGTAGAACAGGCGCTCCACGTCCTCCGCTGCCTGTTGGGCAGAGATACGCAGGGGGGGTCTAGCCCCCACATCCATTGTCAGGTCCGCCAGCGGCAGCTCCGCGTCGTCCCACTCAAAGAGCAGTTGATCGACATAGTCGCGCACGCCCTCATCCAGCTCGGCGTCGAATGTGGTCTGAATCCAGCCGGAAGCTGGCGGCGCAGCGGCGATGATGGCGCGGACCGCATCCTCGGCCGCGTTCCGCGTCAGAAGCCTATCTGCCCCGGAGCAGATGGTTACGATTCTGCCCTCCGCCCAGGGGCTCTCCTTTTCGATGATGAAGTGGCCGTCTGTGGCGCTGCGGAGCGTCTCGATCTCCTCCGCCGTCAGGATCTCTTGGATTATCTCGCCAGAATACGCGGCATCGGGATGGCCCATGAGAATTAGATTCTTGTCCCACACCGCTTCAGGTAAAACGGGGTCCTCCAGGATGACCCATTCCAGGCGCAATTGACTCAACAATGAAGAATAATCCTGACTGAAGCGCGCATCCGTCTGGTTCGCCAGGATAACCGTATTCTCCGGCGTCACATCACCTGGCCCGGCTGCGTGGGCTTGGTCACCCGCATTGTCAAAGATGGGGAAACCCACGAATAGCCCCACTGCAACGGCAATGATCAGAAACCTCAGCTTTTTATCCAAACGAGTACTCCTCCCAGAAAAGCAATTCTCAACCCTCTCCAGCGTTCGCTGCAGCGATTGGTTAGGTAGCGGCCTTCTGTATAACGTCAGCCATGCGGACTTAGTCGGTGCCGAATGTCTCCAATAGCTCGACAGATGCCCCGGGAGCAATCACTGTTACATTCTCGCGGATATCCTCCAGGTGGCAGCTTACATCTCGCGCTTCGATCCCCGCTGGGGCATAGGTTGTGAATACAACTCGGTCGGTTTCTGGCCTAATGCGCGTCCTGCGGTCTGGGCCATAGATGATGCTAGACACAATGCCCTTCGCGTCGGCAATCATCATATCTCCCGTTTTCAGTATCTGCTCCTCTCCGTTCATCCGAATGTAGCTCTCAGTTCCTTTGGCCACGTCAATACGAAGGGGAGACTCAATCGCGTTCATGTCGTGCCCCGCCGTGAGCAACAAATTCTTCAATTCGGCCATAAACATCGCCTCTACAAGAGCCGCAACCCCGGGAATGCGTCGATTCTTGAAGACCAAGGATTCAAGCTGGTGTTGAACATGGTAGGTCTTGTTGAATTGCTTGTAATAGTCGCGGTACGAAGCTAAAACGGGGATAGCCCTCAGGCTCGTTCGGTCATAAGACGAGAATTGAGCTCGTAGGGTATCCTCCAGTTCCTTTTTCTTCTCATCGAGTTGAGGATGTTGCTGAGGATTTACAACCCCATGCATGACCAATACACCGATTAATGAACCCGGGTATGCCGATTTCCAGGAAGATGAAATTTCAAGCATAGAATTTCCTTAAGCCGCTTCCCCATTAGTGAATATCTAGAATAAGCATGTATATCCTTCCCCGATGGGATCTAATGCAGAATACCTCCCACATTTCCCACTCCCGTGGGTTAGATGTGGAAATTGCTCCACAATATCCCCCCGAAAAAGGTTGCAAAGTGGAATTCCGCAGGGATCTCTCCACGCTACTCCATTACGTCCCAAATACATTACAACGGGAACTCAAGAAGTACAATTTGACACAATCCCCCTGTAACCGGCGCGGACCTTCAGGATAGAACACGCCTCTCCACAACAACGGGCGCAAACAACCTGCAGCTTAAAGGACAGATCCTCAAGGCTGGGGCGAAACTTCGTATTAGCTAAATTGCTTTGGTGAAATGATAAGAGGCGGGAGTGGGCCTCAGCCGCCGCGCAGGACGGAGATGACCGTGCCGAACAGACCGACAACGAGCAAACCCATGATGGCCAAGATGGGTGGAAACCCACCTGGAAGGTCCGCCTGAGTCTCATCGAAGGTTGGCTGCACAACGGGCTCTGCCGGCGTGAACGTCGGCAGACGTGTAGGCGGCGCACCGCCGATATTGAACTGGGCGGCCAGCGTTGGATCGATCGTCGCCGTGACCCGCGGCGTCGGGGTGGAGGGCGGTTCGATGATCGGCAGCAAGCGTTGATCCGAATCTAAAACAACAAACGGAGCGTACACCCAGGCGAGATTTCCGGGGACGCCTGGATAGAAAATCTGGATCCACTCCCCTCCCGGAGATCTACCCAGCGCAGGCGCACGCTGACCGGCAATCAACACGCCGACTTTATCGTAGTCGGTGCTGGGTCCGGTGCGAACATTAACCTGCTCGGGGACGAGGATCCTGGGGCCTTCTGGCGTTCCGGTCACGGTCGGTTCCTGGGCGTGCGGTGAGGCCGCCGCGCCTGAGGCAGTGCTCAGCAAGAGCAGCGTAGAACCAATAACCATAAGCCATGCAAAAAACTTCAATCGAGTTCTCCCTACTTTACAGGTCGAATGCCGGCGGATTATACTACACGCACGAAAAGCCATACGAAGGAACCCGTTCATGCAAAACAAACCGATGCAAAAGAAGACGTTCCATGGACCGGTGAACCCCTCCGATTTCGCGGATGCGCTTGTCGCCGAGTTCAATCAAGGCAATCTTGAAGCGAAGAGAATTGGCAGGGGCAACCAGCGCATCGTCCAAATCGCTACCCCGCGCTGGAACACCTCTGGCGGGCGAACCGCCATCACGATCCACTTGAACGGCGTGGAGGATGGCGTCCATGTCCAATTAGGACAGCAGGAATGGTTTGGAGTTGCTGCCAGCCTGGGAGCGACGGCTCTCATGGCCTTAAGAAGTCCTTGGGCACTGATGCATCGTTTAGACGACCTCGCCCAGGACATCACTTCTATGCAGCTCACAACCCGAATCTGGCAAACGATCACGCGAACCGCTGAGTCCCTTGGCCTTTCCTATAATCTCTCGGAGAGACTGCGCCGGCTGTCCTGCGATTACTGTAATACGGCGAACCCCGTAGGCGCACCGCACTGTATTTCCTGCGGCGCTCCTTTGGGTCCGAATCAACCTGTTGCCTGCGGTGAATGCGGATATATCCTTTCGGCGGGCACAAAGAAATGCTCTCAATGCGGGGCGAAGATCAAACCCTGAACCGTTGCGCTCCATTCAATCACCTGGAATGACAAAAAGGGCTGTGTGAAAAACAATTTCACACAGCCCTAAATATTGCCAATTTATACGAATGACATCAACTCATGCGGGTTCTAGCTGCTCTTTACTGAGTTCCGCGCCGCGGCGAAGTGCTTCGATATTCGCCTCGAGCAAGTTCCGGCGATGAGCGGGGATGTGTCCCTTCAGACCTTCGCCGACTTGCTCTATTGAAAGCACATCCAGTCTGTCAAGCAGGGCACCAAGAAGTACGAGGTTGGCCAACCGCTGGTTTCCGAGCTCTTCAGCGATCTCATTTGCAGGGATGAGCACAACCTGAATATCATCTCGCTCCGGGTTGCGATCCACGAGTGATGAATTCACTACAAGCACCCCACCCTGCCTCACGAGCGATTCGTATTTATCCAAAGAGGGGATGTTCATTACAATCACGGCCGCGGGGTTCTTTACGATTGGCGCGCCGATCTCGTCGTCGCTGATGATGACGACACAATGAGCAGTGCCGCCGCGCATTTCTGGCCCGTAGGATGGGAACCAGGTCACATGCATGCCGTTATCCAATCCCGTGTAGGCCAGTAATTGTCCGGCGAAGAGCGCTCCCTGGCCACCGAAACCAGAAATGATGATCTCTGTCTGCATAGTGTCGCTATCCCTTCTTACTTTTTACAATGGCTGGATGGACTTTGAAATCACCAAGTGGGAAATAAGGAATCATATTCTCTTCGATCCACACGAGTGATTCTTGTGCACTCACCTTCCAGTTCGTCGGGCAATTCGACAGCAGTTCGACCATCGAGAAGCCAAGTCCCTGGCGCTGCACTTCAAAAGCCTGCCTGACGGCCTTCTTCGCTTTACGGATGTTCGCTACGTCATGCAAGCTCCGGCGAACGATATACGCGGAACCATCCAACTGCGATAGGATTTCACACATCTTCAAGGGGAAACCGTGTGCTTCGATGTCGCGGCCAAGCGGCGAGGACGTCGTCTTCTGCCCGGGAAGCGTTGTCGGCGCCATCTGCCCACCGGTCATCCCATAAATCGCATTGTTGATGAAGATGACGGTAATCATCTCGCCGCGCCCTGCAGCGTGCAGGATTTCGGCGGCGCCGATAGACGCTAGATCCCCGTCACCCTGGTAGGTAAAAACGTTCATGTCCGGATTCACACGCTTGAAGCCGGTTGCCATCGCCGGTGCACGCCCATGGGCTGCCTCGGCAAAATCCATATTTAAGTAATTGTAAGCAAAGACGGAACAGCCGACCGGCGCGACGCCAACCGTATTCTCACGCATGCCCATCTCGTCGATCGTTTCAGCGATGAGACGATGGGCCACACCGTGTGAGCACCCGGGGCAATAATGTGTTGGGACGTCCGTCAAACTTTCCGGTTTGCTGAAAATTAGAGCTTCCGCCATTTTCTTATCGGTCATTAATAAGCCTCCAAACCAGGCTAGGCGTTCGCCTTTTCATTGAGTTCTTGGATCTGCTCGTAAACCTCATCCGGGAGGGGAACCATTCCCCCCATTCGCCCGTAGAAATCGACAGGGACTTTCCCATTAACCGCAAGACGGACATCGTCGAGCATCTGTCCGCCGCTCATTTCAACGACCAGGATGCGCTTAACCTGATCTGCGACCTTCCCGATTTCATCGAATGGGAATGGGTAAAGCGAGATCGGGCGCAGCAGTCCAACTTTGATTCCCTCATCACGAGCTTGTTTGATAGCGGATTGGGCGATACGCCCCGCGGTCCCATAGGCGACGATGGCAATTTCCGCATCTTCCAGAAGCAAAGAGCTAAATCGCACCTCATTCGCCTCAATCTCCTTCTGTTTTTCAACAAGTTTGAGATTGAAAACTTCTTCTTCGGCTGGATCGATGTAGATTGAGGTGATCACGCGTGGATCACGCCCCTTGGCACCCGTTAACGACCAATCGGGTCGATCCTCGCGTTTGCGCACTTCCTTCATCGGCGGCAGCTCAGCGGGTTCCATCATCTGGCCAATGCTGCCGTCCGCCAAAACGACGACGATCGCTCGATATTTCTCGGCGATGTCGAATGCCTCGTACGTAAGATCGATGATCTCCTGTATCGTCGCCGGCGCCAGGGTGATGATGCGATAATCGCCGTGCCCGCCCCCCTTGACGATCTGGTTGTAATCCCCTTGCGAGGGAGCGATATTCCCCAGACCGGGGCCGCCCCTCATGATGTCCACAAGCACGACCGGCACTTCAGAACCGGCGATATAGGACAAACCTTCCATCATCAGGCTCACGCCCGGACTGGATGAGGAAGACATGACCCTCACACCAGCGCAAGCGGCGCCATATACCATGTTGATCGCCGCGACTTCGCTTTCGGCCTGGAGGAAGACGCGC
>JAUWFP010000293.1 GCA_030606845.1 Anaerolineales bacterium
GTTGTCATCAGGTCGTGATCTCCAACCACAGAATCTGTGTCACAGTTCACTCTTGTGAGACCCTGGTTTCTTGTATGATGCTGGCGTATTATGAATAAGAATAAATCCGTAATGTAGGCGAGAGAGATGACCATGAAGACATGCGGGAAAGAAGGGGTGTGGTGTTCATGAAACACTCGACGAGGGAATTTTTCAAGGCATGGCAAGGGGTCAAGGGAGCGACATTGTTCGACCGTCTGCACGGCTATGTGTATGGTCGTTGGATCTACCTTTACATTAGCATCGGACTCGGGGAGCATCCTGTCAGCCGCCCGCTCAGGTCGATGATTTCAATTGTTTCTAAACTGAGCCCGGCAAGGGAAGAACCGGTTCCCAAGGGCGAGACTTTCGCAGACACGTATCATGGAAAGGTAGTCACGACCGATGCCGCTCGCCAGCTTGTCCAGGTCCAGGAAGATATCCATTTACCGGATCTTGAGCACGTGATTCCATACACGAAAGCGCGCGACATTATCATGACCGACCCCGATCATATCGTTATCATCGACTGTGCATGTCGTTCTGCCCGCTCAGAGCCATGTTTGCCGTTAGATGTCTGCATGATTGTGGGCGAGCCTTTCGCATCATTTGTGCTTGACCACCATCCGGATCGCTCACGCCGAGTTACGGGTGAGCAGGCAGAAGGCATACTTGAAGCAGAGCACGCGCGCGGACATGTTCATCACGCTTTTTTCAAGGATGCGATGCTGGGACGGTTTTATGCGATTTGTAATTGCTGCTCATGTTGTTGTGGGGCGATGCACTCGATGCGCAATGGGACCCCCATGCTGGCATCTTCGGGTTACGTCTGCGATGTGGAGCTCGACCTCTGCGTCGCTTGCGGATTATGCGCCGAGCAATGTCCTTTCGGTGCGATGAGTATGGGTGATGCACACGTAGAAATTGACCGGGGTTTATGTATGGGTTGCGGAGTGTGCGTGAGCACCTGTCCCGAAAGCGCGCTGGTCCTTCAAGAGGATCCCGAAAAAGGGGTGCCTTTGGTGATTAGTGAGCTATTGAAGGCAGGAGCGGAAGCATGACACCCGGGGATGGAAAGAACATTAATAAAGGTTGCGTGCGGCAGGTCACTTAAGGGCTAAGCGAGGCTATAATATGCCCTGCGGCGCAATGTTGAGATGGATAGACAGGATAGGAGAACTTCATGGCAGTATGCCAGCTGGCGAAGATGATCAACGAATCGCCGACTTTACGGCTGAATGAGCAGGCGAGGATCCTCCGTGCCAAAGGGGAACCTGTCATTCACCTTGGGATTGGGGAGCCTAAGAACAAGACACCGATCAGTGCGATACTCAGCGCCGCGGCTCGTTTGAATGCCGGAGATATTAAATATACACCGACGGATGGGATGCCTTCCCTGAAGAAGGCGATCATCCAATATACAGAGAATAATTACAACAGGCTTGCTGGACTTGAGAACATCATCGTTTCAACGGGGGCCAAGCAGTCCCTCTACAACATCCTTTTCACGATCGTCAACCCGCAGGAAGAGGTGCTTCTCCTGGCGCCGTACTGGGTAAGTTACCCCGAGATGATTAAAATGGTCTCGGGAGTGCCGGTCGTGGTTGCCCCCGAGGATGGAACCTTTCACCCAAACATGCGGGATACCGAAAAGGCGGTCACATCCCGTACGCGGGCGATCATTTTGAACAGCCCTAATAACCCTTCGGGAGTTCTCTACTCGGAGGATTTCATCGCCGAGATTGTAGAGTACTGTGAGAGGAAAGGGATCTATCTTATCTGTGATGATATTTACCAAAAACTTATTTTCGATGGCAAGATCGCTGTTCCGGCTTATAACTACACCAAAGAGGATATCGAATCCAGCCATGTGATTGTCGTAAATGGCGTATCCAAGATGTATGGCATGACGGGTTTTCGCATTGGCTGGGTTGTTGGACCACGAGAGCTCGTCAAGGTGATGGCGAACCTGCAGGCGCAGATGACTTCAAATCCGCCGGTTGTCTCTCAAGCTGCTGCCGAAGGAGCGCTTTTGGGTGATCAAAGCGTAGTGGAGAGCCTGCGCTTGACGATACAAAATAACCGCGATGTGATGATGAACGAGCTGATCGGTCTTAACGGGGTTCAAGTCACGAAGCCCGATGGGACTTTCTATTGCTTACCTGAATTCCGATCCTTCCAGATGACATCGGCGGAGCTTTCCAATTTCCTGCTCGAAAAAGCGCTGGTTTGCACGGTTCCAGGATCTGCGTTTGGGATGGAGGGCTACCTGCGACTGAGTTATGCAGGTTCGGTCAAGGACATTAAGGATGGGATCGAACGTTTGAAGTGGGCGTTAGACCCTGAGTCTTCTGATGATATCTACATTGGCAATCGCAAACTTACTAGGGATTGGTTATGACAAACAACCTGCTGAATATCAAAACACCCGCCCAGGCTGAAGCAGATGCCTTAAAGTGTGATTACGGCTTGGAAAATCACGGCTTTACGGATCTCAATACTATCTATTGGAATCTACCCCCCGAGTCGCTTTACGAAGAGATCACCTTCCGAGGCGAAGGTCACATCACTCACCAGGGTGCGATAGCAGTCTCCTCCGGAAAACACACCGCAAGAGCGGCGAACGATAAATTCATCGTTCGTGAACCATCAACGGAAGAGAATATCTGGTGGGGGGAATATAACCGCCCCTATGATGTGAAAAAGTTCAACGCGATTTACAACCGGATGCTGGGGTATGTACAGGGGCGTGATATATTTGTCCAGGACTGTTATGTGGGCGCAGACCCCGAATACCGCATACCCATTCGCATCATCGCGGAATATGCATGGCACAGTCTTCTCGCTCGGAATATGTTCCTTCTTCCGCAAAGCGCCGAGGAATATCAGCAGCACATCCCAGCCTTCACCCTCGTCGCAGTCCCATCCTTTAAAGCTATCGAAACTATTGACGGGACCAATTCGGAAACCTTTATCGGCTTAAATTATGAGCAAAACCTCGCCATTGTCGGGTCATCCGCTTACGGTGGTGAGATCAAGAAATCGATCTTCACAGTATTAAATTACCTGCTCCCGCTTCAGGGCGTTATGCCGATGCATTGTTCGGCGAACGTGGGTCCGGAGGGGGATGCGGCGCTATTTTTTGGCCTCTCGGGAACAGGGAAGACAACCCTCTCGGCTGACCCCACCCGCAGCCTCATTGGTGATGATGAACACGGATGGAGCGACAA
>JAUWFP010000236.1 GCA_030606845.1 Anaerolineales bacterium
AGAACTCTTTGGTTCCGCAATTGCGGTAGATGCAGGCTCGGCGTTCCTATCAACGCTAGCCAAACATATCCAATATTTTTTCCTCTTTGGAATTACTGTGACTCTTGGATTTCGACCCCCATGGACGACCGAACCCATCGCTCTTCTGCTAGTGCCCTTGGCTCTGGTCTTCTGGTTGTTGGTGTTTATCCAAATTTTCCACAGGCTGCGGGAAGAGAGCTCGCGGCGAGCGATTTATTGGATGATTGCAGGTGTTATGGGTGCGGTGATCCTTATGTTCGTGCTCACCCCATTTGGCTCGGACCCGTCTGGCCGCTATTTTCTCCCTGTTTATTTCACCCTGGCAATTTTCGCGGGAGACTTCTTCGCCCAGCCGGCTTTCAAGATCAACACACGATTTCGCGCGCTGATCCTGGTATTTGTTGTGGCGTTCAACTTGTCGAGCAACCTGGAAGCAGCGGCCCAATATCCTCCCGGGATAACCACGCAATTTGATGCAGTCACGAGGGTTAATCACAGATTTGATGAGCAGCTTGTAGATTTTCTTTCCAAGCATGGAGAGACGAGGGGGTATTCTAACTATTGGGTGTCCTATCCGCTTGCCTTTTTGTCAGACGAGGAATTGATCTATATCCCAAGGCTCCCGTACCATCTCGATTTCCGGTACACCTCTCGGGACGATCGCTATGAACCCTACCGGGTTCTCGTGGATGGAAGCGAGCGCGTTGCTTACATTACGACATTCCATCCAGCCCTTGATGAGAGCATCAGGGCGAGTTTCCGTAGACTTGGAGTCGTGTGGGAGGAGGAAATAATCGGGGATTACCAAATCTTCTATAGTCTCTCACGCCCCGTGCGACCAGAGGAGATCGGCGAAGAATGGTTGGGGAATTAGCTGCAGCAAACAGCCGTACCAAGGCAGCTTGGGTAAGATTGAAGCTGATGAGTATTCTTCTACTCATGGCACAGGAGATGCAAGGGTGGAAGTGGACAATTAGAAGTGTTAATACCTTAGTTAATTGGATCGGGTGGTTCTCCATAGGAAATATCATGCATTCATCATCCAGCATTAGTAGATGGAAGGCACGCAGATGACGTTCAAACGCCTTGTGGTGGGCATCACTTTCCTGGGGATTTTCACCATGGCTGTCCGTGCCTCCGTAGGCTACGATACGTGGTGGCACCTAAAAGCGGGTGAGTGGATGCTTGCCAATCGGGCGATCCTGCGGACGGACCTTTTTTCGCTTACACGTCAGGGCTCATCTTGGATTTACCCCGGGTGGCTTGCGCAGATTCTTCTCTATGTAGCCTTTCGGAACTTCAGCTTCGCCGGTTTAAACTTATTCACTGCGTTGATGGTTGTGGCTGCTTTCGCGTTTGTGTGGTGCACGCTAGAGGGTCGAGACCTGCTCAAGGCTTTCATTATCCTTCTCGCTGTGTCTGCTTCCGGAGTGTATTGGTCTGCACGACCGCAGATTATCAGCTTTGTTCTTGCAGGCTATTTCCTGTTCGTTCTCTATCCTCATCGGAAACGAAGGGCGTGGTTGTTATGGTCACTCCCCTTGGCGATGATTCTCTGGGTAAATGTGCATGGAGGTTTCGCGATCGGCTTTTTAATCCTTGGTGTTTATCTTTGTGGCGAAACCGTCCAGATGGTTCACAAGGCAGTTCAAGATGACCAGGATTGGCGATCAGCGTGGGATCAGCACAAAAAGGAGATATACCGCCTTCTTTTGGTCAGTTTTCTCTGCACCTTAGCTGTGTCGATCAATCCGCACGGACCGCAGATGATTCTTTACCCCTTCAAGACGGTTTCTATTCAGGTTCTTCAGGATTACATCCAGGAATGGCAATCTCCAAATTTCCATCACGCTCAGACTTTACCCTTTCTTCTGATGCTATTGCTTCTCATCGGAACTTTATACGAGTCTCGTCGCAGGGGTGATCCCACGGAAATCATCCTTGTTCTTGTATTTCTAGCGCTTGCTCTTCTCGCTAGCCGGAACATCGCATTATTTGCACTCGTTGCCGCACCGGTAATCACACGCCATCTTGATGCACTTCTGGATGACATGCACCTCGACTCAGGTTCTGCGGTGCAGCTTCCGCAAAATGCCGCTAAGTGGTTGAACCTTGCTGTATTTTTGCTGTTAATTGTAGCTTCGGGCTTGAAGATCTCATCATCATTATCTTCTGAGGTGACCCAGGATGAAATCGAGGAGGAATTCCCGGTTCGTGCAGTTGAATATCTACGCGCTGTCCAGCCTAAAAAGAACCTTTTTAATACCTATAACTGGGGTGGTTATGTTATTTGGGAGCTCCACCCCGATTTTCTTAGCTTTGTAGACGGTCGGACGGATCTCTTCGACGATGAGATTCTGGAGGAATATCTCATTAGCTGGCGAGGTTTATCGGGCTGGGAGCGAGTCTTTGAGACGTGGGATATCGAGATAGTGTTGCTTGAGCCCTGGGCTCCTCTGAGGATGCGCCTTGAATCGCAAGGCTGGGAAATCGACTACGAGGATGAGCGTGCGGTCGTTCTCAGCTCTCCTCAATAGGGAAGATGCTCAAGGGATCTCACATTAGGAACCTATTAATTAGTTAAATTAAATCAATAATCTTTTAGTACTCGAAGAGTATGGTGTGTCGAGCTGTTTCCGGGGGTGGTGTTTGAAATATTATCTGCCAAACTGGTTAAGAATCGTCCTCCTGATTGGTCTATTCCTTTTCTTTGTTGGCTTGTTTGCCGCCAATTACAGCTTTGTGCGCCAATCTCCCGGGGGTAATGATTTCCTCGCCCGATGGACAGGCGCACATTACTGGCTGGTTGAAGGTGTCAACCCATACGATGAAGAGGTTAGTCTCGCCGCGCAGACGATGATTTATGGGCGACCAGCAGACCCTTCAAAGGGTGAAGATATCGCCCATTTTGTCTACCCGCTTCCGGCTATGTTGTTTTTCGGACCCTTCGGATTTTTACCATTCCCGATAGCACGTGCACTCTGGATGACAATCCTTGAGATATGCTTGGTAGTCCTAGGCCTCATAGGTCTTCATTTGGCGCGCTGGTCGCCGGGTCGATTGACCCAGGCTGCCGTTATTCTGTTTTCTATTCTTTGGTACCATGGCGCTCGGGCAGTGATCATAGGTCAATTTGCGGTGATAGAAGCAGTATTGATCGCGATCGCTCTCCTCGCAATCCAAAGGGAGATGGATGAGGCAGCCGGCATTGTCTTGGCGTTGACGATTGCCAAGCCCCAGATGTCTTTTTTAATTATCCCCTTCGTCCTCATTTGGTCTCTCCGCGCAAGAAGAATAAAGATCGTGGGGTGGTTCCTTGGGGGGATAACGATTCTTATCGCCGGCTCTCTCATTGCTTTACCGAGTTGGCCGTTGGGGTGGTTGCGTCAATTGTTTTCGTATCCCAGCTACATTGACCTGGGGTCACCGATCTCGATTCTCACGAGCTTTCTACCAGGAGGAGGCGGGATCGCTAACCTGATCCTCACCGGGCTGCTGTCGCTTTATTTGTTATGGGAATGGATTATGGCGGCTGGCAAGGATAATCCATGGTTCCAATGGGCGGCCGCGCTGACAATCGTGATCACGAACCTCATCGCTTTTCGAGCGGCGACGACGAATTTTATCGTCATGCTGCCTGCTTTGTTGATTATCTTCAAGACCTGGGAAGATCGTTGGGGCAAAGGCGGATTAATCGCTTCCTTGCTGACTCTCTTGGGATTGTTAGTCGGGTTGTGGATGTTGTTCTTGGCAACCGTGCAGGGGAGTGTTGAACACGCTGTGATGTATCTGCCTCTACCGATCCTAACCCTGCTTGGGCTGCTCTGGTCGCGTTGGTGGGTTATAAGTTCTACTCGTCTGCCAAGGTGGGAGGACTGAGCTTAGGTAACGGGTGCTTATGCTCAGAAAGAAAAGCGAGGACCTTTGACAGTTTTTTTGCAGAAAAATACGAAAATCATAGTACTCGCGCTTCTCGCGCTTGTTCTCGCCGTCCGAATTCCATCCTTAGCTTCACGCGCGCTGTGGTATGACGAGGCATTCTCCATCCTTTTTTCACGTACAGGCCCTGCAGCATTGCTGCAGGGCACGCTGGGGCTCGTAGATGGGACAGCC
>JAUWFP010000271.1 GCA_030606845.1 Anaerolineales bacterium
AACCTTATCGATCAGCCGCTGCACATTCTCTGCATCTCCGGCGTTTGAGATCAGGCCAAGCATTCGACCTTCCTCCTGTAGTTCATCAAGCACCGCGTGAAGCGCTGGCATTGGCTGCCAATGAGTTTCGCTCACGCTGTAGAAACGCTTCAGCCCGCGCCTCAGGATATTAGGCGCGGGTTCCTCATACCCGAAGGCACTCAATGACTCTTGCAGCAGGGATGCGGTTGTACGCTCGAGTTGGTTAGATTGGCGCTGATGGTCATAGGCCTCGAGTGCACGTTCGAATGACGAGCGGAAGTCGCTTCGATCGAATTCTAAACCATCTTCCTGGAGATTGTCAATCAGGAGATCCAGGCTGTCTTGCAAGAGAATAGGCCAATCACCATCGAACCGAATTAGCGTCGAGCCGAGATCAAAAATCACCCCACGAATCGTATTTGTCATGTGAATTCAGTACTCGCGCGATGGATCATAGAGATTCAACAACGGCGCCTCGGATAGATAATGCTGGATGTTCATGGAGAAAAGCTGAATCGCCCGTTCGAGGTAGCGGGGAGATGATCCACCAATGTGGGGCGTAAGAATGACATTTTCCATCTCCCACAGCGGGCTGCTTTCAGGGAGTGGTTCGATGGGATAGACATCCAGGGCAGCACCAGCTAAACGTTCCAAGTTCAGCGCCTCAACCAATGCGCCATGATCCACGATGCCGCCGCGGGAGATATCTATCAGAAAAGCGCTCGGTTTCATAGCTTCAAAGACTGCCTCATCATAAATGCCCTGGGTTTTCCGGGTGAGCGGGATGGTGATGATCACGAAATCACACAGAGAAACCATTGAGCGCAGGGCTTCGGGCGGATAAATGCGATCGGGTATTTCCGACTCGGGGTCACCGAGCCCCTCGAGTGAGTAACCGTCATCAGAAAGATGTTTCAAGTCTCGCTTGGTTGTCAATACGCTCGCGCCGAACGCCTGACACAGACGGGCAATTTCGCGGCCAACGCTCCCGTAACCAACAATCCCGACCGTGCTCCCGCGAAGTTCCTGTGGTTGGTACCGCTTAAGACGACCTGACGCCCAATGCTCCTCGGGAGTACTATGAATGAACTTTAACATACGGTGAGATAAGGTGAGAATAAACATCAGGGTCAACTCGGCTAACTGAGGGGCCGAAACACCACTCATCGTGGTGATCATCAAATCCGAGCCGAGAAGCGGATGACCCATGACATGGTCCACGCCGGAATAGTGGAATTGGATCCAACGCAGATTGGGAACGAGATCTAAGTCAGGAAGTGCGCTTAGTGTGTAGAGGATTTCGGTCTCCTGCAGCAGCTCCTCCGGAAGGTCTTCCGCGTCGCTTGTTGGGTGAGATGTTATCTTCAAGCGCGGAGAGATGGATTGCAAGCGCTCAATAAGCGCAGCGGGGAAAGGCACAGTTAAAAGAAGATGGATATCTGATTCGCTCATAAGCTCATTTTACATCAGACTGGGGAGTACGCCATAATCCAAGCGGAGCAGGGCGGATGGACCCTGGATTATCGCCAAGCACAGCACGAGTGTTTGAGAATAAACACGACGAATAATAATGGTGCGTTTGGTCTATACTCTGATTCGGAGACCGCTTTGGCTAAGCCAAGGGTGCGATGGGAGTTAGGATGAAAATAGGCGTTGTTTATCCACAGACGGAACTCGATCCGGATCCAGTTGTTGTCAGGGACTTCGCGCAAACCGTGGAGGACATCGGTTTCACGCATATTCTGGCGTATGAGCATGTGTTAGGGGTTGACCCTAATCGCTCGGATGGGTGGCAAGGTATTTATTCGATCGAAGATTCCTTTATGGAGCCATTTGCGCTCTTTAGCTTTATGGCGGCAGTGACAGAGCGGGTGGAATTCGCGACGGGGATCCTGATCCTCCCTCAGCGGCAAACTGCGTTAGTCGCCAAGCAGGCCGCGACGCTGGATCGGCTTTGTGGTGGACGTCTGCGCCTCGGAATCGGAGTCGGCTGGAACGAAGCCGAATACATCGCCCTGGATGCGAATTTTCATACGCGCGGCCGCAGGTGTGAAGAACAGATCCAGGTTTTACGCACATTGTGGACCGAATCTTGTGTGATGTTCAACGGCCACTGGCATAGCATTCCCCATATGGGATTAAAACCCCGTCCGATTCAGCAACCAATTCCGATATGGTTTGGAGGGCATGCGGATGTCGTCTTGCGCCGAGCAGCGCGGATCGGGGACGGTTGGCTGCCCTCATACAGCAGCGTTGAGGACACAGAACCCTCCCTGGAGAAACTCGGAGAATATTTGGAAGCTGAGGGACGATCTTGGGATGAGTTTGGGTTGGAGGCGCGCGTACGCTTTTCGGAGGGGAATTTAGACGTGCTTGCGGGCGAGATGAAGGCGTGGGAGCAAGCTGGTGCCACACACATTTCCCTGAATACAATGCGGAGCCAACTTAATGGACTGGACGATCATTTACAAGCGATACGTATGTTCGCAGAGGCTTTCTTGGATTAGTGCAAGAAGCCGGGATTGTAGATGTTTTCTAATGAATAGATATGGAGATAAGGTTCATTGTGGGTTGAGGAGGCGCAGGTGAGATCTGTAAGCGTCGTTGGTATCGGGCAATTACCAGTTGAGAAAGCATCTGATCTCAGCCTGCGTCAACTTGGGGGCGAGGCTGTCCGGCGGGCAATGGAAGCTGCAGGCGTCGACCGCGTCGATGCTCTTTTTGCCAGCAATATGCTGGCTGATGAAATACAGGGCCAAAAGCACATTGCAGCCCTTATTGCGGAAGAAGCCAAGCTCTTCGGTGTAGAGGCGTTGCAAGTTCGCGCGGCGATGGCTGGTGGTGCAGCAGCGATACGGGTGGCGTTTCTTTCTGTGGCGAGCGGCGAAGCCGACCTGGCTATTGCAGTAGGCGCGGAAAAGATGAGCGAGGGCGTTGCTACTCCAGCCCTATCCAAGGCTCTCGATGCAGAGAGAGATGTTCCCGATGGCGCAACGATGATCACCAAAAATGCGGATCTCAAACGTATGTACCTTGACCGCTACGGCATCCCAGAAGATGGACTGGTTAACTTCCCTGTTGTCGCTCATGATAACGCACGTTCCAACCCCTTCGCGCTCTATAAGAAGGCCATCAGCCCGAGCGAAGTTCAAAGCTCGAGGGTGATTCATGCCCCGCTCCACTTGTACGAGTGCTCGCCGATCTGTGATGGCGCCGCAGCTGTCGTTCTGGCACCAAGCGGACAGGCACGCGCTCGTAACCCGGAGCCAGTTCGGATACTGGCATCCAGTGTCGTCACTGACCGCTTCCGCATCGATGATCGGGAAGACCCTCTCCAGCTCGAGGCGGCTCATCGCTCATCTCATGATGCTTATCGAAAGGCGAACATCAACCGCGAGGATATCCACCTATTTGAGGTTCATGACGCCTTTAGCATCATGGCTTGTCTGCAATTAGAAGCGGCCGGGTTTGCCGGACCCGGTCAGGGTTGGCGCTTGGCGGTCGAGGACGAGATTCGTCTTCAAGGACAGATCCCAATCACCACA
>JAUWFP010000200.1 GCA_030606845.1 Anaerolineales bacterium
AAGATGCTCAATTTCTCTCACGGATTTCTCGGGGGAAAAAATCCCTAGAATATGAAAACCCAGCGTAGCCGTGAATTCAAACCCGGGAAAAACCGTAACCTTTTGTAATAGCCGGCGATACTCTTGAAGACGATTTCGCTCATCATCGGTGAGCCTGCCGAGGGATTCCAGCATCTCTAATTGCTGGATTTCTTCCATCATCTGTCGATAACCGGCCACAGTGTTGTGATCGGTAAAAGCGATGATGTCGAGACCACGCGCTTCACTCCTGTGTAATATATCTAAATAGGTTACATCCGCATCATGATAATCACTCGAAGCCGGCGTGTGTAAATGTAAATCCATCAATCGCCATTGTTTTGCTGTTATTTTACTTTTTCTTCTTGCCACGAAATAATATTCTCCAATCGAGGTGATGAAAGAACCTTTCTACTCTTCTCCACCACCAGAAATTTTATTCTTAATTGTCTCTAAGAGCAGGTCAGGCGAATAGGGTTTCAAGAGAAAGCCATCCGCTCCTTTCAACATACTCTCATCACTCAAATCTAACCCAGAGGTCATAATGATGGGTAGATCGACTAGCAAAGGATTCGATCGAATTTCAGCCAGAATCTCTAACCCATTACGGTCGGAGAGATTACAGTCCATCAACACCAGGTCTGGTTTTTCATCGATACAGATACCTGGTAACACTGCCCAGTCCCTGCTCTCGAATGCCTCATATCCTTCGAGCTTCAAGAGAGTTATCAGGAGCGAGGTTATCGATTCGTCATCGTCAATAATCAATACTTTCGGCATCGGCATGCTTCGTCCGGGGATCATTCTCGCCTGGCTGGTGGCTTCCCCTTTATGAGCTTTTTCCTTTTGACGATTTCTTGTTGGTTTTTGATTTTGTGGACCGGGTTCCTTTCTTCTGAGAAACACTGCGGCTCTTGCGTTTCACCTTCGGTTTAAGAGCCGTCTCAATAGCCTCATCGATCGTATCGATATAAACAAATTCAATATCTTTCCTGACCTCTTCGGGTACATCTTCTAAATCAATTTCGTTCCTCTTTGGCAGCATTACCGTCTTTAACCCAGCTCGATGGGCCGCCAGAATTTTCTCCTTTACACCTCCTATCGGAAGGATCTTCCCGCGCAGTGTGACCTCCCCGGTCATCCCAACTTCCGACCGAACCGGACGTCCGGTAGCCAGAGATGTCAGCGCCACAGCCATCGTCACACCTGCAGATGGACCATCCTTGGGTTGCGCTCCCGTAGGAACGTGCAAGTGTATGTCGTGCTCACTCCAGAATTCATCTTCAATGGAGTACCGAGCGGATGCCGAGCGAACATAAGAGAGGGCAGCCTGGGCTGACTCCTGCATGATTTGGCCAAGCGACCCCGTTAACTGGAACTTCTTGCCGCCAGGCATTGCCGTTGCCTCGATGAAGAGCACATCGCCACCAGCCATCGTGTAGGCCAGTCCAGTTGCCACGCCAGGGATCGAGGTTCTTTCAACTAATTCCTCAGTCCCAAAGAAACGCGGTTTCTTCAGGAATTCACGCACGCGCGGTCCGGTGATCTTCAGCTTCTTTGTTTTCCCCTCAGCAATCCTGGTCGCTACTCCTCGGCAAATGCGGCCGATTTCACGCTCGAGATTGCGCACGCCTGCTTCGCGTGTGTGTGATCGGATGATCGTACGCAGAGCTGCATCTGTGAAGCTTATCTCGCTCTTCTTAAGCCCATTCTCTCGGATCTGCCGGGGGATGAGATAGCCTTTGGCAATTACGATCTTCTCGCTCTCTGTGTAGCCAGAGATGCGGATGACTTCCATTCGATCAAGTAGGGGCGCGGGGATCGTCTCAAGCCAGTTCGCTGTCGTGATGAACATCACCTGCGAGAGGTCATATGCGACTTCAAGGTAATGGTCACGAAATTCTCGATTTTGCTCCGGATCGAGGACCTCAAGCAAGGCTGATGCAGGATCTCCGCGGAAATCGCGCCCCATCTTATCGATCTCGTCGAGCATGAAAACAGGATTGTGGGATTCCGCACGACGCAGTGCTTGAAGGATGCGCCCAGGCATTGCGCCGATGTACGTTCGCCGATGCCCGCGTATCTCGGCTTCATCGTGAACACCCCCAAGCGAGATGCGGATGAATTTACGGCCCATCGCTCGAGCGATGGATCGTCCAAGAGAGGTTTTCCCCACCCCCGGAGGGCCCACAAAACAAAGGATCACACCTTCTCTCTCACGGCGGATTTCGTCAATCGCCTCGCCGCCAATAGTATCGCCGCGTTCAAGCTTCAATTTTCGAACTGCAAGGTATTCCAAGATGCGTTCTTTAATATCGATGAGCCCAAAATGATCCTCATCGAGCACTTCACGTGCATGCTTCAAATCGAGGTTATCTTGAGTGACGTCATCCCATGGAACGCTGGTTAACCAATCGAGGTAAGTCCTGATCACACCATATTCAGCCG
This sequence comes from Anaerolineales bacterium, assembly GCA_030606845.1. Taxonomy (GTDB): domain Bacteria; phylum Chloroflexota; class Anaerolineae; order Anaerolineales; family E44-bin32; genus E44-bin32. The sequence continues at coordinate 2,467 of JAUWFP010000200.1, forward strand.
CGGCTGTTGGCAGCTTCGCAAGCCGTTCGAGCTCTCGCCGGGCTTGCTTCTCAGCTTCCTCCGGCATATTTGCTGCTGCTATCCGCTTGCGGAATTCCTCGATCTCTACCGTTTGCTCATCGCCTTCGCCCAGTTCGCGTTGGATAGCTTTTAGCTGCTCGCGCAGGAAATATTCACGCTGTACTTTTTCGATCTCGGTTCGTGCTTCCTGCTGGATTTGCTGTCCAAGAGAAAGCACCTCGACCTCACGGCTGAGCAGGTTGGTGAGGATTTGCAGCTTCTCTACCGTCGATTCCACCTCGAGGATGCGCTGCCCATCATCCAGGTCCATTCGCTGGTAATTCGCTATCGTGTACGCGACTTGGAGCGGATCTTCTAGAAGCTGGACACCCCCGACGATTTCACGCGGGAGTGAGGGCCCAATCTCTGAAATCTGCTGGAAAAGGTCTTTCGCTGCCCGGACCTGCGCCTCGATTTCAACACTCTCTTCCACCTTTTCGGGCCTGAGGTTGATACGCGCAACGAGGTAAGGTTCATAACTGGTGAAAGCTCCCAGTTCGAAACGAGCTATTCCCCTCGCGATCAGACGAATAGTCCCATCCGGTGCCCTGAAGAGCCTCTGTATCGACGCGACTGTGCCGAACGAATACAAATCTTCAGGTCCGGGAATCTCCAACTCAGGATTCCGAGAAGCGACAAGCCCAATCAAGCGATGGTTGGCAGAGACATCATCGATTAACTTGATCGAGCGCGCCTGCCCAATCGTTAACGGCATGGCAGTGTGCGGATAAACAACAACCCCTCGAAGGGGCAAAATCGGGAGATCTTCCGGGATCTGCAATTCCTCAGGTCCCTGACTCTTGACTTCCTGCGGCTCCCCCTCAATTACTCCGTCGTGAACTGGGATCTGTGATGAGAAATTGTGCATACTTTCCTCAGCGTCAATGGTTTCCAATGAATAAATACGCTCTTCTACGTTAATAACAATACCCCCTGCTATCTCTCTTTCGGATGTCCTTGATATATAATTTTCCCGGCATCACTTGATATCTATCTCACGGGGGGTTGCTTTGGGGAGAACGACCTTTAAAAAACCATCGCTGTACGTTGCTTCGATCTTGTCAGAATCAACCCGCAATGGAACCTTAACCTCGGAAGCGAATTCGCCGTAATCGATTTCCATCTGGTGATAGGTTTTACAAACGTTTGTGTCTGGGCGGGTCCCGCGGATAGATAAGACCTGACGCTCAAAGATTACAGATATGTTCAAACCACGCATACCGGCAATCTCAACAACCACGACAATCTCATCATCTGTTTCCAGAACATCGGTAGGGGGACGCCAAGCATGGGATCGCCGTACAACACGCCAGCCCAAACCCTCTAAGGCCTGTCGATCCCAGGTGTCACTCTCGCCCGACATCTTTACCACCCATTGTTTTGAATCGTACTCCTCATCCATGATTCGCACACCTCTCGGAGCGTCTGCAACCGAACATAAATCATTCTACCACAGGGGTACACCGTCAAAGAAACAACGAACTAGCGACCATCACTGGTCCGCCAGAGATTATTCACACCATGCGAAAACCCCTTCCAGCGTTCCGAAAAGCCGTTCTTCAACCCAAAATGAGGTCCAATCGTCTTAACCTATTGGGTTGGTATCCTAGGCAACTTAAAGTACAATTTCATGGAGACGAAAATCGATTAGCTGCACTTTAGTGCCGCGTCGGAGGGTACTATGGACCATACAGAGATTCTCGGGTCCGTCGAGTTATTTGAAGGCATCACTCCTGCCGAGCTGCAGGCTATTTCCCTAATCTGCAAAGAAATCACATTCAAAAACGGTGATGTCATCACGCAACAGGGCGAAACCGGAGAGGATCTCTACATTGTCCTTGATGGATTCGTTGAAGTTCTCCACAGTGGAACTGCGCCGGAGCAATCGCCCCGCACCATCGTCCACCTGGGTAAAGGGCAGATATTCGGTGAGATGGCTCTGGTAGACCATGGCCCGCGCTCGGCAACGGTGCGAGCGGCTTCCGATCCGACGAAGGTGCTTATGATCCATTGTGATGACTTCGAGAAAGAATGCGAGGAAAACCACCACCTGGGGTACGTTGTCATGCGCAACATCGCGGCTGACCTATCCTTCAAACTCCGTCATCGCCACTTTGCCGACCGCTGAGGTGTAGAAATGTCCGCAATCTACAAAGTGAGTTACGTCGTTTCGGG
>JAUWFP010000155.1 GCA_030606845.1 Anaerolineales bacterium
GTGAAGGTCGCCCCCTTGCCCAGTTCCGATTCTACCCAGATCCGCCCGTCGTGCTGCTCAACGATAGATTTTACGATCGAGAGGCCCAACCCCGTTCCGCGCGCTTCCTCCGGCACATTGCTCGCCCGGAAGAATTTGTCAAACAAGTAGGGTTGATCCGCCGGCGGGATCCCCGGACCCGTATCAGTAATGCAGATGATGATCTGATCATCCTCTACGTGGGCGTCCAGGACAACCCTGCCCCCGGGCGGTGTGTACTTCAGCGCGTTCTCTAACAGATTCGCTATCACCTGTCGAAGACGTATGGGGTCGCCATGGACTAAAGGCAGCTTCTCCTGCAGGTCAACCTGAAGGGTTATTTTCTTGGCCTTGGCAGTGCTCGCCAAACCCTGCAAGGCATAGCGAGCCAATACAGAAATCGGTGTGTCTTCTTTCCTTGTGTCCAGCCCCGCCTCTATCCGCCCCAGATCTAGCAGGTCGGCCACGAGGCGAGAGATTTGCTCAACGCTCAATCTCACCCGGTGCACAAATTCCTGCTGCTGATCCGTGAGGGGCCCCGCTTGATCGACAAGCTCGATATAACCGAGTATTGCTGTGAGCGGCGACCGAAGGTCATGCGAGACCGTTGTCACAAACTCGGATTTTATCCGGTCGAGTTTTTTTAGATGCGTGATGTCATACATCAACACAGACTGACCAACACCCGGGATTGGGGTGCGGTGCAGGTTGAACACGCGCCCGTCAGATAGGGTGATCTCATCGCGACGTGTGGACGGTCCAGGCGAGCGGAGAAGTTCCAAGAGAAGGGGTTCATCAAATGCTTCAACTACAGAGCGCCCAATGAAGTCTTCGGTGATGTTAAATGCCTCTCTCGCGGTGTAATTAATCAGCAATAGTCGGTTCTCATTATCGACAACGATAACGCCGTTTTCGGTTTGCGTGAGGATTGTTTCAAGTTTGGACCGTTCAGCTTCAGTCCGATTGTACAGCTGAGCGTTCTCAATCGCGATAGCGGCGTAGTCCGCCATTGCCATCATTACCGTAACATCATCCTGGCATAGGACTCGGCCAGCCTTACGGTTGTCCACACCGAGGACGCCAATCGTCTTCCCGCGCACTTGTAAGGGGACATAGATTAACGAGTGGACCAAGTACGCCGTTTTAATTTTTTGAGGAGAGCGTTCATCAAGCAGTATTGGCTCACCCATTTCCATCACCTGCCCGGCGAGCGAATCGCGCACATGTAACCTGAAAGTGCTAGCGAAATCTTCATCGAAGTTCTGAGAAGCTCGCATGTAGAGTTCGCCAGATTCCTCATCTAACAGGAGCAAGCTCCCCTCCTCCGCTCCTGTGAGTTTCACCGCGGCTTCCACCACTGTTGTGAGGACCGTATCAATTTCCAAGAGGGCGGTAACCGTACGCCCGACGAGGGCGAGCGTCTCTAATTCATACAGGCGCCTCTCAAGCAACTTGGCGTCTCCATGCGTTTTTTCTCCAACCCGTCGTAAATCCTGCAGACGCCTGCCCCGTTTAACGGCTCGACCAACGGCCGAAAGCAAGTGCTCTGCCTCAAAGGGCTTTGTAAGAAAATCCACAGCGCCAGCACGCATGGAATCCAGCACAAGCTGCCTGGTCGCATCACTTGTCATCAGAATAACTGGAATTTCCGGGAAGTCGTGCTGCAGATTTTTTATTAGCTCAAGACCGGTGAGGTTGGGCATCCGATAGTCCGTCAACACCAAATTCGGCTGCAATTCATCAATCAGTCCGAGCGCGGACTTTCCATCATCAACGGAATATACAGAATAGCCGGCCGGCTTGAGGATGGCCTCCTCAATGGACCGTCGAATGTCTTCATTGTCCTCAACGAGAAGAATTATTTCCCCGCTCACTCCATGTTTATCCTTTCATTGTTTTTGAATTGCAGGGTGTTAGAAGGCTTGGCTTGTAACATCAAAGAGGGTACTTTATTTTTCCAGAGATCTTACGGAGTGGGATCTCCGGATCTCTCATCTACAATGTCTGAAATTCCATCCAAGACGGATTCGATATCATTCATAACTGTACCGAGCTCTTTTGATAATCTTGCGGCCTGGCGCTTGCTCATCAAGCTGGCAATCTCAGCTTGCGCCGCCCTTAAATTGCGGTGAACGTCCTTCAGCCATTTCGCGTCAACCTGGTCCCGCTCCGTCGAGCGTTGAATTTCTCTCTCAAGGCGTTGGGCGCGATCTTCTAAGGCCTCGAACAACCTGGCGTTTACGAGGGAAATCGAGGCGTAGTCAGCGACCGCCTCCAACATCACCAGTTGTCTTTCTGTGAAGGGTCTTGGGGCTGTTCGCCCCACACTGATCACTCCAACAGGTTGATCTTTGACGCTAATAGGGGCGATGAGAGCTGCGCCTGAGAACTGCGCCAGTTTGAACTTCGTCAGACCTTCTCCATGAATTGCCAGCGCTTCGCCGGAAAGCATGACGAGCGAGCTAATGCCGTCATCCCAGGGTTGATGTAATTTCTTTGCAGCTCCACTAGGAAGATTCATCTCCGCCCGCAATACAAGCTGTTCGGATCCTTCTTTCCTGAGCAAAACCCACCCCAGGTCCGCCTCGGTGATGTACAGACTCCCTTCGATCAGTTTTGCAAATAGCTGCCCCTGATGTGTGGTTGAAGTTACCGTTTTGCCAAGCCCGAATAGAGTCGTCAATTCCCGGACCCGTCGTTCCAATTGTCGATTACTCTCTGCCAACTGCTCAGCCAGTTGTCGATGCTCTCGCCGCAGCCGGATCTCCCTGACCACCCGTTCCAAAGCGGCGACAAACTCTGCCTCGCGAAACGGCTTCACAAGGTAATCGCGTGCCCCTAGGCGAAACGCCTGGATCGCGTCCGTTTCCATCCCCTTGGGCGCAGTGACAATCATCGGCACATCCGTCCCCTGGGAACGCAATGCGACGAGCAGATCCTTCCCGCTTAATCCGGGTAGCGTGAGACTGGCGATGATCAGGTCCGGACCAAATTGCAGTGACTTCTGAATGGCTGTGCTGCTGTCCCCCGCGGTTTCAACCTGATAGCCAAGCGGCCTTAGTATCTGCCGTTCTAGCAGGTCGAGAATATCCGGATCCTCGTCAACAACCAGTATCTTGCCAAGCTTTGACGTTGTCACCATGAAAGTATGATAGCATGGAAACCTATAGGCGCGCATAGTCCCTGGGAATAGAATCCACCCTTCCCAGCAGGATAATTAGAATCACCTTAGAAACCCCAAAGTTTCTTGACTCGCTTTCTAGCGCCCCTTTAGAATCAAGATATCCAGGAAGGGTAAGTATGGAATACAAGGACTACTACAAAGTATTAGGGGTCGATCGTTCTGCGAGTGGCGATGAAATCAAGCGTATTTATCGAAAACTCGCGCTTAAGTATCACCCCGACAAAAACCCTGACGACAGCCAGGCTGAAGAGCACTTTAAGGAAATCAACGAAGCTTACGAAGTATTGGGCGACTCTACGAAGCGCGCGAAATATGACCAGTTGGGCTCTTCGTATCGATCCTGGGAACGGACCGGTAGTCAGCCGGGCTCTTTCGATTGGTCCGAATGGATGCAGGGGGGACAAGGGGGCGGCGTGCACGTTGACATAGGGGGTTTTTCCGACTTCTTTTCTGCCATCTTTAGTGGAATGAGTGCTCAACAGCAGGGATATCGCACGCAGGGTCGCAGACGAGGACGCGATATCAAGCAACCTGTAACAATTACACTCAACGAGGCCAATACAGGTACAACACGCGTACTGGCCATCAACGGGAAAAAAATCGAGGTAACCATCCCTCCAGGCTCCCGTACAGGCACCAAGGTGCGCGTGAGCGGACTGGGCGAGGCAGGCGCACAGAAGTCCGGCGATCTGTTTCTCGTGATTAAGCTCGCGCCCGATGCCCGCTTCAAACTCGAGAAAGATGATCTTTACACAAGAGCGACCGTAGATCTTTACACCGCCGTTCTCGGTGGGGAAGTTGAAGTCCCCACACTATCCGGCGACGTCGTATTGACCATCCCAGCGGGCAGCCAACCGGATCAAAGCTTCCGCTTGAAAGGGCGCGGTTTTCCCAATCTTCGAAATAAAAAGAAGCGGGGCGATCTATATGTGCGATTGGACATCACCCTGCCGCGTGATCTTAATCGGCGCGAAAGAAAACTCTTCAAAGAACTTGCCAATTCGCAGGATTCTTAATGCAATGCAGCAATGCTCGTTATTGAAGTGTTAACCATAGTTTCCCCATCCACGTAATCTGGCTGGGTATCAACTTGATATCAACTTGCATTCATCCTCCACCACAAATTGGTAGAAGGGGTGCAAATACACGACGAGGTAGCAATGAAGATACGAATACTTGGGATTGTTGCAGTAACACTTAGCCTTTCAATTCTGGCTTGTAGTTTTCAACTTGTCCCGCCCCTACAACCCGAGCCGACGCCCCTCTCCGCCACATCACTCCCGGTTGCTGCCCCGCTAGAGGGTGCAGCAATGGAGCCGGTCATAGCTGACGGGACGTCAATCACTAGCGGTGACCTCACCGGACTCTACGAACGAGTTAACCCGGGCGTGGTAACAATCTGGGTTTTCGGGGAGACTGATGCTCCTCATGAAATCTCAATCCCTCTCGGGCAGGGCTCGGGGTTCGTAATCGATCGCGAAGGACACATTGTCACCAACCAGCATGTTATTGCTGGAGCAAATGCGATAGAAGTTGACTTCAGTTCCGGCATGAAAGTATGGGCAGAATTGGTTGGTGTCGACCCCGACTCGGATCTTGCTATATTGAAGGTTGATGTTCCCGAGGCCGATCTTGTCCCGATTCCCCTGGGGGATTCAAACGAAATAAAGGTGGGCGAATTTGTCGCTGCAATCGGAAATCCTTTCGGTCTGCAAGGTACGATGACGGTCGGCATTGTCTCCGCGATTGGACGGTCACTTGAGTCGGAGCACCTGACACCCGAGGGGATTCGATTCTCAGCCGGAGACCTGATCCAGACGGACGCAGCGATCAATCCCGGCAACTCCGGAGGTCCACTCTTGAACCTCAGCGGTCAGGTAATAGGAATTAACCGGGCCATACATACCGAGACTTTCACGGTTGACGGTAGCGCCGCCAACTCTGGGGTGGGCTTTGCCATCCCGGTGAACTTGCTTCGGCGCGTTGCGCCGGCAATCATCCAGGACGGCCACTATGACTACCCCTACCTTGGTGTGTCCAGCCTGAATGATCAGCTTTGGAACTTAAAAGTAATTGAAGCATTGGGCTTCGGCACGAATATGTTCGGCGCTTATATCACAGAGGTCGTCCCTGGCGGACCTGCCGACGCTGCCGGATTGCGCGGCGGCAGTCAGGAGACATCTATCCCTGGCCTCTTGGCCGGCGGCGATTTACTCATCGCCATCGATGGACAAATCATTCGTCAGTTCGATGACATGTTGTCTTATCTTTTCAAGTACACAGAAGTGGGGCAGGACATTGTACTAACTGTGATTCGCGACAATGAGAAGATGAACGTCACGCTAACCATCGGGGCCCGCCCATAATAAATCGGGATAGGGGGAAACCTCACGGCTCCCCCCTCCCACACCACCGGACATGCGGGTCCGCATCCGGCGGTTCGGCCAAGTTAGCAAAGCAGAACTTCGCATTGGGTGATTTCTCATTCCGGTAGACCCGGTAACAGCCTCTC
>JAUWFP010000023.1 GCA_030606845.1 Anaerolineales bacterium
TGAAATTCGGGAAAGGCGGGCGACTGGTCTTGAATGTCGCCGAGATGCCGATTAAGTGCCCTGTTGCACCACTCGAGTTTCTCTTCCTGGCTGATTGGTTCTTTCACGAGCGCGGCATCCGCGACGACGTTGAGATTATCTTCGCCACCCCGCTGCCGGGCGCCTTCACCAAACCTCGTGCTTCGTCGATTTTGGGCGACATGCTCGAACGCAAGAACATAAAAATCGAAGCCGACTTCAACATCATGGAAGTGGATCACACGCAGCAAGCGATTCGTTCCTATGATGAGCGCGAGATCCCTTTCGACCTTCTCGTCAGTATTCCTACCAACATGGGCTCTGAGGTGATTGAACGTTCAGGCATGGGGGACGAGCTGAGCTTTGTGCCGACCGATAAACACACACTGCGGTCCAAGAAATGGGAGAACGTGTGGGTCATCGGCGACGCCGGCAATACCCCGACATCAAAAGCCGGTTCCGTTGCCCACTTCATGCTCGATGTGATCGTCGAGAACATACTGCGCCAAATGGAAGGCCTTGAACCTTTAGCCAAATTCGATGGTCACGCGAACTGCTTCATCGAATCCGGCTTTGAAAAGGGCATCCTTATCGATTTCAACTATGATGTCGAACCACTTCCTGGCAAGTATCCTCTCCCCGGTTTTGGGCCCTTTTCCTTACTCAAGGAATCGGCCGCAAACCACTGGGGGAAGATGACCTTCCGCTGGGTGTACTGGAACATGCTCCTCAAGGGGGAAGAGATGCCCTTCGAGTCTCAAATGAGCATGGCCGGCAAGTGGAAGTAAGGGGGAGACATGCCAAAAACAATGACAGCAACCGACCTTGAAATTGAAAGCATCCACAAGAAGCTCGATATCCTCACAGAATATGTCGAGGCGCAGCATAAACGCCAGCAGGAATTCGATGAATTGAAACAGGATGTGATGCCCATTGCCAATCACATGATCAAGCTATCCATCGATGAGTTAGCAGAGATCGGAACTGAGTTTCAAGTCGAGGATCTCTTCTATCTGCTCAAGCGCCTGCTTAGAAACACCGGAATGCTCATGCGCCTGGTGGATATGCTTGAGGCCGGCATGGATCTAACGGAGGAATTGAAGCCAATCGGACTGCAGGCGTTCTCAAGCATAGTCGAGACGCTTGACCGGTTAGAACGCGAGGGCTACTTCACCTTAATGGGCGAGGGCTGGGGAATCGTCGAACGCGTCGTCCATGAAATCAACGAGGATGATGTACGCGCTCTGGGCGACAGCATCGTCCCCATTCTCACAATCGTCCGCAGCGTGACCCAACCAGAAATTCTCTCACTCGCCGACGATGCCATTTCCGCCATTCAGCCAAGCGCAACAGAAGAGGAAAATATTTCAGCTTTTGCCCTACTGCGCGAATTATCAGACCCGAAGGTCCGCCGTGGTATGTCGCGCCTGCTCAACCTATTGAAAATACTCGGCGACCAACCCGCGAAACAAACACCAAACTAAAGAACGAGACTAAGGAGAAAAATGATGACAAGCCCAATTCTTGAGAACGTCGAATTCGATGGTGATGGCTTCATGATCGATCCCAACGCGTGGACCGCGGAAATTGGCGAGGCGATCGCCGCGCGCGAAGAGTTACCACTTACCGATCGCCACTGGGTCGTGATTAACTTCGCCCGTCAGGAATTCGAGGCGAATGACGAAGCACCAACGCTGCGGCGCATCACGAAGACGACTGACGTAGACACCAAGGAACTTTATAAACTCTTCCCCGGTGGACCTGCAAAAAAGGCAGCTATGGTCGCTGGGTTGGGAAAACCCACCGGGTGCATCTAGACCGTTGAAGCAAACGGAGAATATGGAGAATCTCAATGACAGAAAAAAGCAATGGCAACCGCAAGCTGTGCATCATCACGTCGAAAGGCTCACTCGACATGGCCTATATCCCGCTCATCCTCGCCAATTCAGCCAGAATGACAGGGATTGACGTCGAGCTCTTCTTCACTTTCTGGGGGCTGGACGTCATCACAAAGAAAAAGATGGGCGGATTAAATGTGGCTACGGTCGGCAACCCAAGCATGCACCCCTGGTTCCACATCCCAACTTTACTTGGTGCCATACCCGGAATGTCCGCCGCGGCTTCGTGGATGATGCGGCAAGAGATCGGCAAGCTCGACTTCCCACCCGTCCCTGAATTCGTCCAGTTGGTCATCGACTCAGGAGCCAATGTATACGGCTGCAAGATGTCGATGGACATGATGAAACTGACCAAAGACGATCTCGTCGATGAGGCAGAAGTTCTCGGTGCAATGGAATTCATGGAGCTATCCGAAGGGGCCCAGCTCCTACTCGTGTAGATTCACCCTTCAAGAATCAAGACGGGGCTTCCTAGTCGGAAGCCCCGTTTTCATTTTAAGGACTCTGGATTCGGCTACTCTGATTCATCCTCGGTCTTTGCCATGAGGCGCAGTGCGTGCGGGTCTTCACCATCCGTAAAACCTGAAAGCACAAAGATCGCATTCGTTACTAGTGGCCCCGGATTCCGCCAGCGATGTTGGCGATGTGCAGTAAACAGGAGGGTATCCCCCGCTTCTAGCAGAAAGATTTCGTCCTCAACCTGATACTCCAGTTGGCCACGAAGACACAGCACAAATTCATGCCCGGTGTGAACAATCGGCTGTGGTCCGCTATTGGCTCCATTCTCGAGAGTTAATGCGAACGGTTCCACTCGCCCCGAGAACTGCTCGCCCCCTAATCCCTCAACCAACCCGCGCGTGAAAGGCACTCGCGTCCGCTCTCCAGCCCTGATATGAATCACGTCGTGCAATTCAGGCTCGGTTTGGAAAAAAGTGGTGATAGGTACGTTCATGGCCCCTGCGACTTTATAAAGCGTGCTGACCGATGGTGAGCTGCGCCCCCGCTCGATCAAGCTCAGAGCATTCGCGGAGAGCCCGCTTTGCCTCGCCAGCGCCCTTATAGATAACCCTCGCTGCTCACGCAGCTGACGTAAGCGGATACCGACATCGACTGACACCGCACTTTTACCAAGAATATCCATCGGCACTCCTCATATGTTTTCCTGATCCCCATAATTGTATCTTGAGTTGACCAATCCTTCCAGATAGCCACAGCACTTCTTCCAACACCTGACCCACACATTAAATCTTTCGGACTGTCATCATAACAAACAACGGGGTAGCGGAGCTGGCTGATCGCCAGCGCGCGGTCCCCCTGCTTTCTAAAGAAAAATCCATAATGCGGTTCCAGGTTGTAAGAACTTCGTCCAGCCTGACAGCGGCATCATCTAGCCCCTTTCGACCATAAGTCCGGTAAAATAGTCCCTCGCAGTTTTCCATAGGATTTAAAAAGAAATGGAGTTGTTCGTCAAATTGAATTAAATGAGATGATGTCATTCTGAGCAGTTACCAAAATTTTTGAGGAGTAATTTAATAATGAAACGTATAGGTTCTTGGCTTTTCGCGCTGATGATAATCCTGGCGATGTTTCTCTCCTCATGTGGTACCGAGGCCGCGCCAGAAACGATAGTTGTAGCCGTGCCGTTGGATCCTGGATCGAACGCTGCCCAAAACCCGGGTTCCCCCAATTTGTCGTATGCGGTCGCAGAAGACATCGACGCCGCGTTTAACTCCTTCCTCGACAACATGGTGGGCTACAACGCAATAAATCCCGCGGGGTTATATGAGATGCTCGCAGAAGAGCCACCGCCGTTTCTGCTCGACGTCCGCTGTATAAACGAAGTTGCAGAGCATGGCTACATCGAAGGCGCAACGGTCATCCCGCTGCTCGAGCTCGGTAAGAATCTGGACCTTTTGCCGTCGTTTGACTCCACCATCGTTGCCTACTGCGGCAGCGGTTGGCGCTGTACTATCGCCATGACCGCCCTCGGTCCTCTCGGTTGGAACTCCACATTTGTATTAAAAGAAGGCAGTTACCAAGGCTGGGCTGAAGCCGGATACCCTGTAGCTCTCGGGTTACCTGAAACCGTTGCGCTTCACGCTGCATCCCCCGACCCGGCGATGACCGCCGTTATCAACAAGATGCTCTCCAGCATCCCCGAAGACTGGGGGTTCGTCACCGCCAATGCCATCCTCCAAGAGCTCGACAAGGACCAGAATCTGATCATGATCGACGTGCGGAGCGATGATGAGGTCAAGGCCACCGGCTCCATCGAGGGTGCGATCCACATCCCGCTCGAGGACTTCATCGATCGAAAAACGGATTGGCCCATCGACAAAGATGCCACGATCGTCATCTATAGCGGCTACGGTCACAGGTCCACTATCGCCATGACCATCCTTATGACCTACGGTTATAGCGATGTCCGTTCTCTTGGCGGGTAATTCGCTGCCTGGATCGATCCCGCCCACCATGCTCGATTTCCAATCGCGAACTGAGTCAGCCGCCTTCAAAGGAAACTCATCGGCGCTTCCACTGGGTGTAAAACCATTTCGGGTTGCTGCGTGTAAATGAAGGTGAGTTCCCAGGCTGCGCGGCTGGAGAAGCAACTCTCTCTTTACCTACCTGCAATTTTCTGGATGTCTTCCCAGGCGATCACACGCAGTCGCCGCCAGAGCGAATCATCTTCTACGCGCTCTGTGAAATCAAGCCAATCCTTTTCAAGCTTCGACCAATGCGAACGCGGCGTGAAGACCCAGAGCTGAAACTCACGCTCTAGAAGATCCGCGAGTTCACGCCCAATTGTGAGCGTGCGCCCCAGTTGATAGTGACGATTGCAGGTTGGCGATTCAGAATCCGGCTTTGGTCGCGGCCCCATCGCTAGATGGCTTGTGAAGCGGGACTTTTCGTCTTCCCAATAGCGGCAGGGCAACCAGTCATCTCCAGCTGGGAGGTGCATCTCCGGGCAGCGGCGTCTTGTGAAGCGCGAGCAACGTCCAAAACCGCTCTTGCGCTTAGATTCAACCAGAATAAGATTTCTCTCGCCAAGAAAATAAAGGTCAACCTCTGTCTTCGGACCACTGCCATCGATCATGAGAAGAACATCATCCAGCTTTTGCAGGCGCACCCCATCCACGCCGAATCCCCAATAATAGGGGGTTAAATCATCGTCAGCCTTGCTTTCTTCATTGGGATTACCCCATAAAGGTCTAATATTCAGAAGATCCATCATTGCGATTGTCGGCTGCGCCAACGGGTAGATCACATTCCACAACAATGCGTTTTCTGAGGTTGGATTGAGGAAGTTTGTTAGCACACTCTCAGGGAGGACTGAAAATAGTCCCTCATTCTCTCCGGAAATGACCTGCTTTGGGAGCCACCTCCGCTTACCACCATGACCACTCCCCCTCTTGCCGAAACCCTCATTGAGGTCATTAGTCATGTGCTTTTTCTATCTCTTGTCTTTGCAGCTTCAGTCATCGCCAGCAGGAAATCGCTCAGCCCTTTCTGAGTTTCGAAATACAGGTAGAGGACAGGCGAGCCGTAGTCCTTCATCGCCGCCAGATCGCTCAGAGCTTGCCCTTCAAACAACTGCCCGAAAGAATACTTTTTGCCGGGTATGGCTTCATCTTTTCGGGGCTTAACCATCAGGAGCAAATAGACAATATCCATTAAACCGCGATCAGAAACGAGGTCACATTCTGCGGAGCCAGTCAGCGAGAACAAACCAAGTTGATCGCGAAGCACACGACGCAGGCGTCTCACCTTACCTTGAAGGGTTTTCGACATGGAAGCATAGAAGCGTAATCCTAAGCCTCCCGCTTCCTGTGATTCGGCGAGGATAAAATCAACCACTTCAGATAGTCCACTTCCTGTGAACTGCAAATCCCGTGGCGCGGCTCTTAACTGCACACCATCGCCCTGCCATAGCGGATCCGCCCGAGGCAGTTCACCCTTGCGTTCGAGCCTGTGCAGAATGTGTTGGAGCTCCGCTCTGCTCCGGTGCAGGGCATCAATCTCTGTGGGATTTACTGAAAGCAGGTGCTGTGCGATTGCCGCGCCAATCTGCCATTGAACGAGCATCTTACCTATCGATTCGGGGCACGTGCTTGTCTCGAGCACAAGAACGGGAATATCCGCGCGGTTCCACTCCGCCAGACGACGATCCAATGCACCAGAACTGCGCAGGTAAACAAATAGACGATCATCGCCGTAGACATTCCCAGACCCCGGGGGTTCATCCCGGACCAAGATAAATCTACTCTCCTCCACCCCGCGCCCTGCAGCGAGTAGACCTTCGATCCATTTTAGTATCGGCTCCAACGGTGGGTCAGTGAAGAGCGTTAATTTATCCCGCCCACTGCGGAAAGCCGCAGCCAGAACCGAGCTGAGAAAAAGACCGGGGTTCTGAGCAACATCCACAAGTGGACCACATGCACGCGTCATATCTACGCCACCCTGCACAAAGGACTGGATATCCGCGCCTGCTAGCGCTGCGGGCAGGAGGCTCGTCCAATTGAACGGGGAGAGCCAGATGTCATCTTGGTTATCCGCCTCAATGATTTTGTGGATGCCCTGCTCTACAGCCCAAGCATGTAATTTTGAACCCTCTTTCGTGATGACGACAAAATGATCCCCTGTTTGCTCCTCAAGCTTCCGGAGCGCTTGTTCCCAAAAAGTTGAGAGTAAATGCTCTTCTATTCCATCTCCCGATGAAGAATCCACGACAAGATACAAAGTTGCTTCAGGTGCAATATTTCTCTTTATTGAACGGACGTTATCCGGATTCGCCGCACTAATTGTGTGCAAATTAATCCCGTTGGGTGACGCCAGTATCCGCACCAGCATCTCTGCAGTGAAAGTTCCACCCCCTGATCCAATGAGGATCAACGATGTAATTGCCGGATCTAACGCTTCTGCGAAACGGGTGAGCTCGGCGACCCCTGTTGACATTTTCGCAGGTTCTGATAACCACCCCAACCAACGACGAACCTGCGCTTTCTCGCGATCGCGTTCCACCCAGAGAGTGACGTCCTCCTGCCGGAGCCTCTTCCCAACCTCATCTCGCTCTAATTCTGCAAGGGTCTCCCGCATTTTCGGCTCAAGTGCAGCGAGTTCCTTCTGGAAAGTGCCCGCCTTCTCTTTGATTGCCCCCAAGATTGAACGATAAGATATAGCGGACTCGCGTACACCCTGCCTCTCAAGCTGTTCCGCCACCGCATCGAGCGAGATTCTAAGATCACCCAGCGCCTGTAATTGGCTGCGGGCAGTTGAGATATTCTCTGGTAGCGTCAGCTCCGGTGTTCCGTGATCCTTGCAAGCCTTCATGGTTGCTTCAGAAAGTGTGTTTACGGTATCCGACCCAATCAGGTGATCGACATAATAGGTATCAGGATATTCTGGGTTCTTCGTGCTCGTAGCCGCCCAGAGAGGTCTCTGCACTCGCGCCCCCCGCGTGGCGAGGTATTGAAACCGTTCCCCTTGAAACGTCGCTACAAATTGCGCGTACGCAAGCTTGCTGTTAGCGATGGCTACTTTCCCGAGCAAGGAGGAAGCGCGCTCGCCCTCTGCTTCTCCGCGCTGGATAATCTCCTTAAGCTGCTCGTCCAGTGCAATATCGATCGGGGAGACGAGAAATGAGGCCACGGAGGTAACATGACCGAGCGAGCCGCCATCTTCGAGACGCCCTTCCAAGCCAATCATGTAGGCTTCCATGACCTCGATGTAGCGCCCCAGAGAGAAAATCAACGTTGCATTTACATTGATCCCTGCTCGAATGGAAGATTCAATCGCGGGGAGGCCGGCGAGCGTTGCTGGGATCTTAATCATCACGTTAGGACGATTGACCGCATCCCATAGACGCCTCGCCTCCTCAATGGTCCTGTTTGTGTCATCGGCGACTTCGGGATTCACATCGATCGAGACGAAACCATCCCCACCGTTCGTTTGCTCGTAAAGCGGCAAGAAGGCATCTGCTGCGGCGCGAATATCATCAACTGTTAGTTGGTCAAAGATTTTTTCTGCCGTCCACCCGGCCTGGGCGAAACGGCGCAAATCGACCGAATAATTTTCGCTCGACAAGATAGCACTTTCAAAAACGGTTAGATTGGAGGTGCCCCCGCGCAGCTCACCGGCAGCGACTCTATCCACCAATTCACCAGAATCGAGCGAGTCCCTGCGGATGCTATCCAGCCACAGGGACTGTCCTAATGAATGAATAGATTGGATCGGGTCCATCGTCTGCTCCAGCAGGAGCCGTTTTACCTATAACCTTGCTCTATCGATTCGTGGCGAGCACCCCGGCTCCGTTACCAAACCCATGGTTGGAAACACCTTCACTCGAGGAGCGAAGATGCACAGAGTCATGATTTCCCGGCTAAACAACCAGGCACATTATGGCTTATTTGCCAGGAGTCTCGATTCGCGCCAGGATTTCCTGAGCCTTCTGGACAACATTATCCGCTGTTAATCCAAAGCGCTCGTAGAGTTCCTCAAATGGCGCCGATTCGCCAAAGTGATTGATGCCGATGACCGCTCCGTCATCACCAACCCATCGCTCCCATCCAAGCGTTATGCCGGCCTCAATCGCCACGCGGGCTCGAATCGCCCCTGGAAGAACCTGTTGTCGATACTCCGCGGGTTGGGCTTCGAATAGCTCCCAGGAAGGGAACGAAACGATGCGGGTTGAGATACCCTCGCCCGCGAGTTTTACACCAGCTTCGAGGATGATTTCGACCTCCGACCCAGACGCCATCAAGATGAGCTGAGGTGGTCCCTCCCCCAGATCTGCCAGGACATATGCGCCCTTCTGTAATCCCTCAGCCGAACCGAATTTCGCCCGGTCGATAGTCGGCAACGCTTGACGGGTTAGCGCCAATGCCGTAGGTCCATCATCCCTTTCCAATGCTGACATCCAGGCTTGTGCAACTTCATTCGCATCCGCCGGCCGCAAAACGACCATATTGGGGATCGTGCGCAGCGCGGTTAGCTGTTCAATGGGTTGATGCGTAGGTCCATCCTCCCCCAGACCAATCGAATCATGAGTGAATACATAAATTACGCGCTGCTCCATTAATGCGGCCAGGCGGACCGCTCCACGCATGTAGTCGGAGAACACCAGGAAGGTCCCACCGAAGGGGATGAGCCCGCCGTGCAGAGAAAGACCGTTCAGGATCGCTCCCATCGCGTGTTCGCGCACGCCGAAATGCAGGTACCGCCCGCGGCGGTCATCCGCCGTGAATGACATCTCACCCTCCAGCGCGGTCTTGTTCGAGCCGGTCAGGTCAGCCGATCCGCCAATCAGCTCCGGAATGATGGGCGCCAACGCGTTCAGGACCTTACCTGATGATGCACGCGTAGCCATTCCTTTCGCGTCAGTATCAAAAACAGGAAGCTTTCCTCTCGCCTCGGCGGGAAGTATTCCACTCAAGGTTCGCTTAAATTGCGCGGACAGTTCAGGGTATGCTTCTCCATAACTGACCAGCTTCTCCTGCCAGGATTCATACGCCTCGAGATTGCGCTCGGCGCCGGCGTGGAAATGATCACGCACATCGTCCGGAACGAGGAAAGAAGGCTCTTGCGGCCAACCCAATTTGTCTTTTGCCCCTGCTAGTTCCTCTTCCCCCGGTGGTTCACCATGCGCAGCAGCGGTATCTTGTTTAGTCGGAAGACCGAACCCAATGTGGGAGCGCGTCACGATTAATGATGGACGATCATCCGCCTTTGCGGCTTCGATGGCGCGATCGAGCGCCTCCAGATCGTTGACATCCGCGACCTGCTCGACATGCCATCCGTATGCTTCGAAGCGGGCGGCGCGATCCTCGGTAAAGGTTATGTCCGTGCTGCCATCGATGCTGATCCGGTTGTCATCGTAGAGATAGATCAACCGGCCAAGTCGTAAATGCCCGGCAAGCGAGGCCGCCTCGGAAGCGACGCCCTCCATCAAGTCACCATCTGAAACAATGGCATAGATGAAGTGATCGACGATATCGTAGTTATCACGGTTATAAAGCGCAGCGAGGTGTTCCGCCGCAATCGCCATACCGACACCGGAGGAGAATCCTTGCCCGAGCGGCCCTGTGGTCATCTCCACTCCTGGTGTCAGGCCATGCTCTGGATGACCCGGAGTCTTGCTCCCCCATTGCCGAAATTGCTTGATTTCTGCCAACGGTAGATCGTATCCACTCAAATGCAGCATGGCATATAACAGCATAGAGCCATGCCCGGCGGAGAGGATGAAACGGTCGCGATCCGGCCACTGTGGATCTGCGGGGTTGTACTTCATATGCCGCGTATAGAGCACATACGCAGCCGATGCCATCCCCATGGGAAGGCCTGGGTGACCCGAGTTCGCCTTCTGAATCGCTTCCGCGGCCAGGAATCGTATTGTGTTAATCGCTTTTTCGTGCAGTTCCTTTGTTGCCATCGATCGCTCCATTATTTTTGATGATTCTTCATGATTAATCGAGGTGGATGATAACATGCAATATTATCCACCCATGCTTCATATAGACGATCCGAGAGCCCATTTTCTTCTCACTTCGCGGATTACGAGGAAAGAGCATTTTCAAACACAGTTACACCCGTGAAATATCAGGCAGCGGATCTACTTGCAACTCGCCAAGAGTGAATAGAAAAGGAAGTCCCCCTGAGTGAGCGCAGCGAGTACACAATCAAGCATCTCTATCCTTGCGGACGATCCACCCCATAACCCAGAGAACCACGGCTATCAACAAAGCTGGTATCAGTGTTACGCCCATGCAAAGCAGCGACAACTGGGCCGCCCCGCGTCCATAGAAGACCCAAATGAGCACATTGCCAACGATCAAGACCAGGGCTAAGCCGCCCAGAACAAGCCGAAACGTGGTCCCACTTGCGTACGCGCGCAGGTCCCGTCCTTTGTTTATTTGCTCAACTTTATTCGAATTCTCTTCTCGTGGATTCAGTTTTCACCTCATTTTGATGAAGCCTCTCGAGCCTCTTTCTGCCTATGTTGAATCCCCAGAGCCCTGGGTTTCCCCCATCTCTGCCCAATTCGTTCCCAGGAGCGTTTCAATAATCATCCGCGCATCCTCAAGCGGATCTTCTGGGAAAGGGAGCGTATGGTCGAGACTCACACGAGCCGTCAGTCGAGTGGCCGCAGAACGAACATCATCCGCGGTATCAACTTGCTGCACCAACCATTGCAGCATCTCATAAGCATTCGCCTCGATCTCACGGTCCTCGTTCAAACTGCGCGTGAAGCTCACCGCCCAACCAGCTGCCCGCCGAGCACAGACCCTCGCGCGCCCCTCATTGCCGTCGATCCGTGCCCGATGGGCATTTTCTAATTCCCTGTGTATCGTCTGTTTGAGTGTAATCAGATCGCCGCTCAAACGCTTTTGCATCGATCGTTCCCTTCTCGTTGATATGACCTCGTCGGTGATTCTCGCCAGGGAGTCAAAATACTACGCTAGGACATCCCCCTAAATGGTAAGATGAGCGCAGGTTAAACGCCAGCTAAAGGAGACAGCAATAATGCGCTTTAAGGATAAGGTTGCCTTGGTTACAGGATCAGGCCGGGGGATCGGACGAGCTATCGCCTTGCGCCTGGCCGCAGATGGAGCCGACATCGTCGTGAACTTTTTCCGCAACCGCACCCCAGCGGAAGATACAGCCGAGGAAATCCGTACCTTAGGGCGGAAGGCAGTCGTAATCAAAGCCAATGTCGGTGACCTGGATGAGCTCGAGAATCTGTTTACCGGCGCGGAAGAAGCGTTCGGTGGCTTGGATATTTTCATCAGCAACGCAGCCTCCGGATACAACCGTCCGGTGTTGAAACAGAAGCCGAAGGGCTGGGAATGGACGATGAACATCAACGCTCGTTCGCTGCTCTTCGGTGCCCAACATGCAACGCGTCTCATGCAAAGCCGTGGCGGCGGCGCGATTGTAAGCCTCTCCAGCCCAGGCGCTTCTCACGTCATTCCCGACTACGTCGTCGTCGGCGCTAGTAAAGCCGCCATCGAAACCATCACTCGATACCTCGCCGTAGAGCTTGCCCCTTTGGGCATCAGCGTGAATGCTGTTTCGCCAGGTGTCGTGAGGACAGATGCCCTGGAGCATTTCGACGTAGCACAGGATGATTCTGTAATTAAGCGTGTCTCATCGATAACCCCCGCCGGTCGACTTGTGACCCCAGAGGATGTTGCCGATCTAGTCGCTTTCCTATGCTCCGAGGATGCTAACATGATCAGAGGACAGACGATCGTTATCGACGGCGGATTCATCTTATTAGGAGATCAGAGTTCTCGTTAGAAAAACCGAGAACCCTGATCGAATGTCATGACAACTTGACCGGCTAGACCGCCAGGCTGGAAGTGTCCCTGGCGATGTGCGCCAGGAACTCTTTGCGAGTGATGTCATTGGTCTTGAACGTCCCCGTCATGGCACTGGTGACCATGCGTGCGTTAGCCTTCTTCACCCCGCGGATCTTCGAGCAAAGATGCAGCCCCTCAACGACGACGGCGACACCCTGCGGGTGGATTGCCGCCTCGAGGAAATCCGCTATCTGTCTTGTCATCCGCTCTTGAACCTGCAGCCGTCGAGCAAATAAATCGACGATGCGCGGAATTTTCGAGAGGCCAATGACCTTACCACTAGGAAGATAGGCGATGTGCGCGCGCCCAATAAAGGGCAGCAAGTGATGCTCGCACATACTGTAAAACTCAATGTCGCGGACAATGACCATATCGTCATAGTCCACCTCGAATACAGCTTCATTAATGAGTGCGTGTGGGTCTACGCGATACCCCGCAAGAAGTTCATCATACATACGGGCGACGCGTTCGGGGGTACGTTCCAAACCTTCCCGGCAGGCATCTTCTCCAAATGCTTTAAGAAGTGAACCCACCGCGGCTTCAATTTCTGGCTTCGCTACACCGACGCCATCCAAGAGTTCCGCTGCAGCATCAATATTGTGCATAATATTCTCTCTCCTCTTATGGTGCCTCTTGCTAAAATCCTATCACAAACGCAATCCAACCTGGAACAGGAAATATACACGGGCACCCCTTATATTGTGAGATTCTGAGTAAAATAGCTCCAATAAAGAAGCCGATCTCTCTACAGCTTTGACGGTTTACAATACACATATCTTACCTACGTTCATCATTCTCGGTATTTACGAGAGCGAGCATTACGAAGGGATGGAACCATGAACGAAGACCGCATCATCATCAAGGATCTGCTATTGCGTGGAATCATCGGGATCAATGATTGGGAGCGCGAAAAAAGACAGGACATCCTGATCAACATCACCCTATCGGGTGACCTGCGAGCGGCCGGCGAGAGCGATAAGATCGAGGACGCCATCAATTACCGGACATTGACGAAGAAAATTATCCAACACGTGGAGGAGGCCGCCAGGTACACGGTTGAAGCCTTAGCCGCTGACATCGCCAAACTGTGCCTGAGCGCAGAGGGGGTACAGCGCGCGCAAGTTCGGGTCGAGAAACCGGGAGCCTTGCGATTCGCGAAATCCGTCGGTGTAGAAATCGAGCGGAGCCTGAGCGACTTTGACTGAACTTGCGTTTATCGCCTTAGGTTCGAATATCGACCCCGAAACGAACTTGCCGCTCGCGGCAGCGCGGCTCTCCGAGCTTGGCACTCCCATCGCCGCTTCGACGGTCTATCAGAACCCCGCCATTGCCGACGAGCCGCAGCCGGATTACCTCAACGCGGCAGTTTTAATAGAAACTGCGCTCGATCCCTTGGCAATCCGAGACAAGCTGCGTGAGATAGAAGCAGCCCTGGGGCGCATTCGCACAACGGACAAGTTCGCGCCGCGGACGATCGATTTGGATCTGTGCATATTGGGGAATCGAGTGCTCGATCATGAACTACTGTCCCTCCCAGACCCCGATCTTTTGAAGAGAGGGCATCTTGCGGTAACGCTCGCTGAACTCCGACCGGATTTCCTTCACCCGATAACAGGAGATTCCTTAGAGGAAATCGCGAATGAATTACAGAAGGATGCCGAACTCAACCCCAGGTCTGATGTTGTTCTCTCGCTTAATCGGTGACAACCTCAAGGCGCGGAGTTGAGCTCAATTGCCGGGAAGAGGATTGGATTTCAGTGCATAGATAGCTCATGTGGACATCAGTCTTCAAGTAGTCTTAAAGCTCTCTCGAGTAGCACTGGCAGGTCACGATATGTAGATTCCGTTCTTCTTGCTACTTTGCATACAACAACGACTACCTCGTCATCAAAAACCCCATAGATAATTCGATACTGACCTTCCCTTATTCTATATAGATTTCCATCTAACTTCGTACAGCCAGTCGGTCTCGGATCACCGCGAAGAGAGCGTAAGGTTTTTACCAAACGCTCTCTGTGGTTCTTTTGTATTCGCGAAAGTTGCTTCTCTACATCTCGATGTAATTTTAGAATGTATGACATAATTAATTACCCAGGCGTTCAAATACCTCCTCAGCATCAACAGCAACGCCAGGTTTTTCCATATACTCATTAAGAGCTCGACGTCCATCTAGAATATCTTCTAGCAATTCACATTTCTCCATAATGGCGTCGAACATATCGGGCTCTAGTAGAACTGCAGCGGGACGACTGTGAGAAAGCACAATGATTGGACCCTCTTCCAGATCCTGAAGATAGGAAGCAAGTCCAGATCTTAATTCAGTTACAGTTGCGGTTCGAAGCATTTTTCACCCATTGATATTTAGTACATAATTTTGTACTGTAATTTGTACTTATAATAGTACATATTTGCTGATTGTCAATACAAAATCGTTGAAAGGGCATACAACTGCATCTTGCGCCAGAGATGTCTCCCAGGAATACATCCGGCAAAGATGGATTTTATTTGATATCCTATCAAGCCTCTTCAACACCTTATTAATTTGAGGAAGGTGGAAAACAGATCATGTCTCGTCAAACCGCTGATGTCGTCATCTGTGGGGCTGGGATAGCAGGGATATCGACGGCCTATCATCTCAGCGTCCATGCTGGCGTTAGTAAGGTGCTCCTGGTTGATGAGCGACCACCCCTCTCGCTTACCAGTGACAAATCTACGGAGTGCTATCGCAATTGGTGGCCTGGCCCAGGGCCCGCTATGGTTCAGATGATGAATCGCAGTATTGATATCCTTGAAGATCTGGCCGAAGAGAGCGGTAACAGCTTCAACCTCAACCGTCGCGGCTACCTCTTTGCC